>NZ_VIRS01000035.1 GCF_006912135.1 Cryptosporangium phraense
ACGGGCTGCGCCGACGAGGCCGCGGCCGGCCGGCCGGGGCCCGACGACCAGCCCAGCTGCGCCAGCGGCAACGTCGACGGACCGGACTGCGGCGGATACGGCCCGGCCGGCGGGACCCGAGCCGCCCCACTCACCGGCGCCGAAGGGACCCGGGCGGCGCCGGTTGCGCGTTCGGGCCGGCCAGCTCGACCGTCGGAAGGGTTGGGCTGACCGTTCACGATGCTCCCCGCTTCACCGGCAGGGCACACCGACCACCGTTGCCCCGTCAGGCGCGATCGTAGGCAGCCGACGCCGCACCCAAATCCCGCTTCGAACCCGCAAAAGGGGTCAGAAGTCAGCCCGGCGCTCCGAAACTTTAGGCACTACCTAAGCGGGCGTTAAGAAAGTTCACAGAATCGCGATTCGGTTCCGACCCTTGGTGGATTGACTAGGAATCATCCCGGTATGCAACCGATCAATTCGTCGATGCCGCCTCTGCCGGTTCCTCCCCAACGTCGTCCCGCTCCGCCGGTGCCGCAGCCGCGACCGGCCGCCGAGGCAAAAACATGAACGCGACGATCGCGCCGAGCCACGCCACCAGCGCCGCCCCCACCGCGGTCACGTGCATGGCGTCCACGAAAGAGTCCTTGGCCGACTCGACCAGGGCCAGCGCGTCGCGCGGGGCGGAAGCCGCCAACCGACCCGCGGCCTCCAGCGCGCCGCCGATCGACTCCCCGGCGCCGTCGCGGGCGGCCGAAGGCAGCACGTCGACCGCGTCGCCGAGGTTCGTCCGGTAGGACGCCGAGAGCAGCGACCCCATGATCGCGACGCCGAGCGCCCCACCGACCATCCGCACGGTGTTGTTCACGGCCGAGCCCGCCCCGGCCCGAGCCCGCGGCACCGCGGACATGACCGCCTCGGTGGCCGGCGCCATCGCGTTACCCATCCCGAAGCCGAGCGCGAACACGACGATCTCGATGACCCAGATCGGCGTGTCCCGGCCGACGAACGAGTACGCCCCCAGCGCGAACCCGACCAGCGTCATCCCGAACGCGACGACGACCCGGGTACCGAATCGGGCCGCCATCTTCGCCGATCGGGGCGCGGCCAGCGCGATCCCCACCGCGACCGGCACGACGAGCAGACCGGCCTCCAGCGGCGAGTAGTCACGCACCGCCTGCCAGAAGTAGGCCAGGAAGAACGTGGCGCCCTGCATCGCGAAGAAGACCAGCCCGATACTGGCCGCCCCGGCCGAGAACGCCGCGTTCTTGAACAGCGTGACGTCCAGCGACGGATGGCTGCTGCGCGCCTCGACGATCACGAACAGCGCGACCAACGCGATGCCGCCGAGCACCGGCCCGAGCACGGCCGGCGAGCCCCAGTCGTTCGTTTCGCCGCCGTGGATGATGCCGTAGACCAGCAGCGACAGGCCGGCGATCGAGAGGAGCACGCCGAACGGGTCGATCCGGCCCGGCGACGGGTCCTTCGACTCCGGCACGATCAGCGCGATCGCGACCACCCCGACGATCACGAACGGGACGTTGACCAGGAAGACCGAGCCCCACCAGAAGTGCTCCAGCAGCAGCCCGCCGGTCACCGGCCCATCAGCGCCCGGGTGCCGATCAGCTGGCCCGGCGTCGAAGCGAACGCCGAGGCAGCCAGCGGCGCCGATGCACGGTCTCTTGGTCCACGGGCGATATTCTTGCACGCCGCAACTTTTTAGTTGCGTGAGGCAAAGATCACTCGGGAGCGCCGGCCCAGTCGGAGAAGGCCTCCAGGTTGGCGAGCGACTCGCCGCGCTTCACGCGCCAGGCCCACTCACGCCGGATCGCGGTCGGAAACCCGATCTCGAGCATCCGGTTGAAGCTCCCGTCCGAGTACTCCAGCACCGACCCCAGCAGCCGATCCAGCTCGTCTTCGTTGACCGACGTCAGCGACACCCGGCCGGTGAGGAACACGTCACCGGCCTTGTCGATGCTGAACGCCACCCCGTACATCCGCGCGTTCCTCGTCAAGAGGTACGCGTACAGCTCGGCCTGGTTCTCGTCCGGGTGACGCATGACGAACGCCTCGATGCGCAGCGCGTGGTCGCCGATCACCAGGTTCGCCAGCGTCTTCTGCTTGCGCGTCCCGGGCAGCGTGACGACGAAGTCGCCGCCGGGCGTCCGGTCGTACTCGACGTCCCGCTCCTTCAGGTACGCCTCGACCACCGCGACCAGGTCGTCCTTCATCAGACCTCCTCAGACCGGCGCCAGATGACCCGAGCGGGAACGCATTGCGGCACGGTACCCGTCCAGAAGTCCGTCCGCAGTGTGCTGCCAGGAGAACCGGGCCGCATGGCGCACGCCACCGCGACCGAGCGCCGCGCGGTAGCGCGGCTCGGCGATCAGTCGGCGCAGGACGGTCGCGTAGTCGGCCGGGTCGTGCGACGGGACCAGGATGCCGGACCGGCCGTCGGCCACCGCAGTCGGTAAACCGCCGACCGCCGCCGCGACCACCGGCGTTCCGCACGCCTGCGCCTCGACCGCCACCAGCCCGAACGACTCGTTGTGGCTCGGCACGACCGTGACGTCCGCGGCCCGGTAGAGCTGACCCAGCTCGTCCGGCGGCAGCGGCTTCAGGAACCGCACCAGGTCGCTGACCCCGAGGACCGAGGCCAGCCGCCGCAGAGCGGCCGGCTCCCCCATCCCGTTCCCGCTCGCCCCACCGCACACGACGACGGTCAACGAGCGGCGCAGCGCGGGGTCGGCGGCGACCAGGTCGGCGGCCGCGCGAACCAGGATGTCCGGGGCCTTGAGCGGCTGGATCCGCCCGACGAACAGCAGCACGGTGCCGTCCTCCGGCAGCCCGAACCGGCGCCGGGCGACCCGCCGGTCACCGGGCTGGAACCGCCCGAGATCGACGCCGGGCGACACCGTCGTCACGCGGGCCGGGTCGGCGCCGTAGAGGTCGACGAGCTGCCCGGCCTCGGCCGGGGTGTTGGCCACCAGCAGGTCGGAGTCGGCGACCACCTGCTCCTCGCCGAGCACGCGCCCGGCCGGCTCCGGCCTGTCACCAGCCGCCAGCGCGGCGTTCTTCACCTTGGCCAGCGTGTGCGCGGAGTGCACGAGCGGGACGCCCCAGCGCATCCGGGCCAGGCTGCCGACCTGGCCGGACAGCCAGTAGTGCGAGTGCACGAGGTCGTACCAGCCCGGTTCCTGGTGCGCCTCGGCCTCGAGCACGGCCCCGGAGAACGCGCACAGCTGGCCGGGCAGCTCGTCCCGGGGCAGGCCCTCGTACGGACCCGCGGGCACGTGCCGGACCAGCACCCCCGGCGCCATCTCGACGACCGGCGGCAGGTCGGACGACGTCGCCCGGGTGAAGATCTCGATCTCGACGCCCGCGGCCGCGAGCCGCCGGGACACCTCGGCGACGTAGACGTTCATCCCGCCCGCGTCGCCGGTTCCTGGTTGGTCTAGCGGAGAGGTATGGAGGGTGATCGTCGCTACCCGACGAGGCAACCGCCCGCGATTGCGGGTCGACAACGACACCCGTAACTCCCCTCCACGAGGTAGAACCGCCAGGAAAGAACGTCGTCGGTCATCCCCGAACCCGAGCCTACGTAACACTCCCGACTTCAACTATCTTCCAGCGAACGCTCGGGTCCGAGACATGCGGCGCTCCGGTCCGAGACATGCGGCACTATCGGGGGCATGAGCAACCCCCGTCCGGTCGCGGTCGTCACCGGCGCCAGCAGCGGTATCGGAGCAGCGAGCGCCCGGCGCCTCGCGGCCGAAGGTTTCCAGGTGGTCCTGGGGGCCCGTCGGCGCGACCGGCTCGACGAGCTGGCGAAGGAACTCGACGGTGTCGCGGTGACTCTCGACGTCACCGACGAGGCCTCGGTGACCGCGTTCGCGGAGGCCGTCGAGGCCCTCCCCGGACCGCTGAAAGTGCTGGTCAACAACGCCGGTGGGGCCCGCGGGCAGGAGCCGATCGAGGTCACCGACCCGGCCGACTGGCAGTGGATGTACGAGGTCAACGTCATCGGCACGCTGCGCGTCACGAAGGCGCTGCTGCCCGCGCTGAAGGCGGCCGACGACGCGATCGTCGTGCTGATGTCGTCCACCGCCGGGCACGGCGTCTACGAGGGTGGCGCCGGCTACACCGGGGCCAAGCACGCGATCAACGCGTTCTCCGAGACCCTGCGTCTGGAGCTCAACGGGCTGCCGATTCGGGTGACCGAAATCGCACCGGGGATGGTGAAGACCGACGAGTTCTCGGTGACCCGGTTCAAGGGCGACCAGGCCCGGGCCGACAAGGTCTACGAGGGCGTGGCCGAGCCGCTCACCGCCGACGACATCGCCGACATCGTCGGCTGGACCGTCACCCGGCCCAAGCACGTCGACATCGACCTGGTCGTCGTCCGGCCGGTCGCCCAGGCGTCGAACTACAAGGTCTCCCGGAAGGCATGAGGCTCGCCGCGGGGCGTGCCCGGGCGCTGGGCCTGCCCACCCGCGGCACCACCAACCCCAACCGGCTGCGCCGGATGGACCGCTGGCTGGTCGACGCGCTGCGGGCCACGCCCCCGGCGCTGGTGGTCGACCTCGGGTACGGCTCGTCGCCGGTCACGACCGTCGAGCTCTACGCCCGCTTGCGGACGATCGATCCGGACGTCCGGGTGGTGGGCCTGGAACTCGACGCCACCCGGGTGGAGGCGGCCGAGCGTGCCGCCGATCCGCCCGGGTTGACGTTCCGGCGGGGCGGGTTCGAGCTGGCCGGGCTCCGTCCCGGCGTCGTCCGGGCCGCCAACGTCCTGCGCCAGTACGACGAGAAGGCCGCCGCGGCCGCCTGGACGACGCTGCGGCAGAACCTCGCACCCGACGGCCTGCTGATCGACGGGACCTGCGACGAGCTCGGCCGGATCGGCGGCTGGGTCGCGGTCGGCCCGGAAGGGCCGCGCACGCTGACGTTCGCGGTCCGGCTGGCGTCGCTGGACCGGCCCTCCACGCTGGCCGAGCGCCTGCCCAAGGCCCTGATCCACCGGAACGTGCCGGGCGAGCGCGTGCACGCGCTGCTGACCGCGTTCGACGCGGCCTGGGACGCGGCCGCCCCGCTGGCGCCGTTCGGCCCGCGCCAGCGCTGGGTCGGGGCGGTGACCCGGCTGCGCGACGAGGGCTGGCCGGTGCTGGGGACGCCTCGGCGGTGGCGACTCGGGGAGATGACGCTCCCGTGGGAGGCGGTAGCCCCGTAACACTCCGCGCCCCCGAACAGCGGACGCCCTAGGCTTGGGCGCAACGAATCCGATCACCACGGACAGGACGCGACTCATGAGCGAGAGCCGCCCGGACGCGGAGTTCTGGCTGGACAGCCTGCGGCGCGAAGGCGCCGCCTTCCGCGCGGCGGTGACACCCGAGACGCTGGCGTCGCCGGTCCCCTCCTGTCCCGGGTGGACGGTGGCGGACCTGGTGGCCCACGTCGGAGCGGTGTACCGGCGGCACGCCGCACACGTGGTCCGCGGGGTGACCACGCAGCCGGAAGGACAGATCGACCCGGGCGCCGCGCCCGCGGGCCCGGCGGTGATCGAGTGGTGGGACGAGTCGTTCCGGCTCATCCTGGCCGCGTTGGACTCCACCGACCCGGCCGCGCCGGCCTGGAACTGGTCCATCCAGGAGCAGGTCGCGCGGTTCTGGTTCCGGCGGATGGCCCACGAGACCGCGGTGCACCGCTGGGACGCCCAGCTCGGCGCCGGCGCCGCCCTGACCGAGCCGATCGACGCCCCGCTGGCCGTCGACGGTATCGACGAGCGGCTCGACACGTACCTGGCCGGCAAGCACGACTGGCCCGACGACACGCCCCGGGGCGTCATCACGCTGCGCGCCACCGACGCCGACGGCCACTGGGCCGTGCGGATGCGTGGCGTCGGCATCTCGTTGCTCGACACCGGGACCGTGTTCGACGACGAGCCGCACGCCCAGGCCGCGGTGACCGGCACCGCGAGCGACCTGGAGCTGGCGCTCTGGGGCCGGGTGCCGCTCGCAGTCCTCACCGTCGAGGGCAACCCGGCCCTCCCCGAGGCCCTGTTCAACGCCTAGGACGAGTGGGCGGCGCCGCTCAGGTTGACCAGCACGACGCCGGCGATGATCAGCAGGATGCCGGCGATCGCCGGTAGCCCGAGTTTGTCGCCGAACGCCAACCACCCGATGATCGCGATCAGGCCGGTACCCACCCCGGCCCAGACCGCGTAGGCGGTGCCGATGCCCAGGCCCTGTTTCAGGGCCTGGGAGAGCCCGAAGAACGACCAGCCGTACCCGAGCACGACGACGATGCTCGCCCACAGCACCGTGAACCCGTGCGACGCCTTGAGCGCGCTGGTCGCGATCACCTCGGCGATGATCGCGGAGCCCAGCCAGATCCAGACGCTCACGCGAGCCGCAGCCGCACGCGGCGGAAGCCCTTGCCCTTGTTCTCGATCTTCGCCACCGTGATGTGCCCGATCTGCTTGGTCGACGCCACGTGCGTCCCGCCGTCGGCCTGCGCGTCCAGGCCGACGATGTCCACCACCCGCACCTCGGTGAGCTCCGGCGGCACCAGGTTCGTCGCGGTGCGGATGATGTCGGGGATCGCGAACGCCTCGTCGCTGGGCAGCACCCTGACCTCGACCGGGCGGTCGGCGGCCACCTCCAGGTTCACCGCGTCCTCGATCGTCTGCTTGAACCCGGGCGGGACCTCGGGCAGGTTGAAGTCCATCCGGGCCTCGCCCGGCTCCATGTTGCCGCCGGTGACCAGCGCGCCGAAGTCCCGGAACACGACGCCGCAGAGCACGTGCAGGCCGGAGTGCGTGCGCATGAGCAGCGTCCGGCGGTCGTCGTCGAGCGCGCCCCGGACCGCGGTGCCGACCGGCGGCACCGGGTCGCCCTCGGCCGGGATCAGGTACAGGTCGTCGCCCTTCCGGGTACCGGCGATACGGGTCTGGGTGCCGCCCCAGAGCAGCGTCCCGTGGTCCGGCGGCTGGCCTCCGCCGCCCGGGTAGAACGCCGAGCGGTCGAGGACGATCCCCTGCTCGGGATCGACGTGCAGCACGGTGGCGTCCCACTCGCGGAGCGTCGGATCGAGGAGGTCGAGTCGGTGGGTGTGCGCCATGCCGTCACGGTAGTCGTGACACGACGGGGTTCGACGTGTGCTGGTAGATCACCGAGGTGTTGAAGCCGACGACCTCCCGCCGCACGGTGATCCGATCCATCAGGAACGTGTGCATCGCGTCCACGTCCGGCACCGCGACGTGCAGCAGGATGTCTTGCGGGCCGGTCACCACGTACACCGAGAGCACCTCTGGCAGCCCGGCCGTGTAGCTCTTGAAGTTCTGGATGACCTCCCGGTTCAGGGGCCTGAGCTGCACCGAGATCAGCGCCTGCACCGTGCGGTTCAGCGCGGCCAGGTCGACGGCCGCGTGGAAACCGGTGAGCACGCCGGCCGCGCGCAGCGCCCGGACCCGCTCCAAGCACGTGGAGGGCGCGAGGCCGACCGCGGCGGCCAGTTCACGGTTGGTCTGCCGAGCATCCCGCTGCAGATGCGCCAGGATCGCCGAATCAATGTCGTCCATGCCCGGCATTCTCGCGCCGCCGCCGAATTTCATTCGGGTGCGGCTCATACCAGCCAGAGGAACATCTACTTTCGCGGCATGTTCACGCATGAGGAACTGCACGTCACTGCGGGTCGTCGGTCCGGGGTCCCGATCGCTCTCGCCATTCACTCGACCGCACTGGGGCAGGCGCTCGGCGGCTGCCGGATCTGGCACTACGCGGACTGGCGGGACGGCGTCGAGGACGCGCTGCGCCTGTCGTCCGCGATGACCGCCAAGAACGCGCTGGCCGGCCTGGCCAACGGAGGTGGCAAGACGGTGGCCGTGCTGCCGCCGGCCGCGCGTCCGGACCGGCGTGAGCTGCTGCTCGACGTCGGCGACGCGGTGGCCGCGCTGGGCGGCCGGTACGGCACCGGCCCGGACGTCGGGAGTTCGTCCGACGACATGACCGTGATCGGCGAGCGCACGTCGCACGTGTTCTGCCGTCCGGTCGCGGACGGGGGCAGCGGCAGCTCGTCCCCCGGCACGGCCGCCGGGGTGATCGCGGCGCTGCGCGCCACGGTCCCGGACCTCGCGTCCGGCCGGTTCGCCGTCGTCGGCCTCGGCTCGGTCGGCGCCGACGTCGCCCGCCGGCTCGCTGCGGCCGGGGCCCGGTTGACCGTGTCCGACGTCCGTCCCGACGCCAAAGCCCTGGCCGACGAGTTGGGAGCGGATTGGGCGTCGCCCGACGAAGCTCTGACCGCCGAGGGCGACGTGCTGGTGCCGGCCGCGCTCGGGGGCGTGCTCACCGCGGACCTGGTGCCGTCGCTGCGGTGCCGGGCGATCGTCGGGCCGGCGAACAACCAGCTCGCGTCGCCGGACGTGGCGGGGTTGCTGCACGAGCGGGGCATTCGCTGGGCTCCCGATTACGTGGTCAGTGCCGGCGGGATCATCCACGCGGTGGCCACCGAGCTCTACCGCGAGGCTCCCGAGGTGGTGGAGGCTCGGATCGAGGGCATCGGCGACACGCTCACCCGGGTCTACGACCTGGCCGATGCCCAGCACCTGACCCCGGCGGCCGCCGCCGAGCAGCTGGTCGCCGAGCGCCTCACCGGAGGAACTCGCTGATCCGGCGGCGGAGATCGGACCGTTGGTTCCAGAGGACTCCGGGGGCTCCATAAATGTGCAACTCGGCGTTCGGCAACGCGTCCGCCAGATGCTCGGCGACCGACTCGGGGTGGAGCGGATCGCCCTGGCAGCCCAGCACCAGGGCCGGCGCTTCGACCGCGCGCAGCGCGTCCGGAGAAGGCAGGACGGTCAGCGTGGGCAGGCGGCGGAGCGCCTCGACCAGGCCCGGCCGGCGGAGCGCCTCGACCCGCTGCCGGACGTAGGCCCGCGCCGCGGGGGTCCCGACGGAGGCCTCCGGGACCTCGAGCGTGACGACGGCGGCCAGCCGGTCGAGGTCGCCGTCGTCGAGCGCGGCGGCCAGCGCGGCGAACCGGTCGCGGGCGTCGGCCGGCCGGGGGCGGTCGAGGGCCGCGGGCAGGAAGAACACCAGCCGCTCGAAGCGGCCCGGCCGGTCGGCGACCAGCCGGGTCAGCGCACCCGCGCCGAGGCTGGTGCCGAGCGCCCGGGTGGCCCGGTGCTCATCCGCGACGGTCTCGAGGTCGTCGGCGAGGTCGCGGTAGGTCCAGCCGGGCGGGAGCGGCTCGGACGCACCGTGGCCGCGGAACGAGAAGAAGACGCGGGTGCCGCGGACGCCCGAGCCGAGCGGCCGGGCATCGGCGATGCTGCCGCCGAGACCGTGCGCGAACACGGTCACCGGCTCGCCCTGGCCGGTGACCAGGCGTTCTACCAGCTCCTACCGCCGTTGCTGATCTCGCGGATGCGCGGACGCACGTCGAGCAGGTACACCAGCGCGGCGATCAGCGCGATCATCGCGAACAGCATGCCGAACGCGTAGAACAGCAGCGACGCGAGCATGGTGCCGCCGATCAGCGCCAGCCAGACGCCCTTCTGCAGCGTCTCGACGGCCGGGAACGCCTCGGCCTTCTGCATCAGGGCATGCACGAACGCCCAGGCCTCCAGCGCGAGGCTGACGACCAGAACCACCACGTTGATGGCCCCGATGACTTGACCTACCCATCCACCCACGGTTCCAGCCTACGGGAGTGCGCTAGGTAAGGGGTGATGACCCGGTCTCACTTGAGTGAAAACTGCAGTTCGTCGTCCCAGTCGCCGGCCGGGTTCATCTTCAGCGTGGCCGGGACCTGGCCGGTGGCGACGTCGAACGCGATGATGCCGGTCGCGGTCTTGCCCTGGTAGATGTTCTCGAACAGGGCCAGGTTGTCGTCCGGGTTGGCCTTGAACGAGAACAGGTCCATCAAGTACTCGCCGCCGTTCTCGTCGATCATCTTGATGCTCGACTGGCGGGGCTTGATCGCGGCCTTGCCGACGTTCTCGAACTTCAGGTCGATCAGGCACCACTGGCCCTGGCGCGGCTCGTACGTCGTGTAGCCGCTGCCGATCGACTTGACGCCGCACTGCGGCTTCGCGGTGACCGTGATGATGAGGTCGGCCTGCCGGACCGGCTTGCCGATCGTGCCGCGGTCGCCGGCCGGGACGGTGGAGTCGGCCGAGGGCGCGCTGCTCGCCGGCGCCTCGCCGGTGGTGGCCGACGTCGGACCGTCGCTGGAGGCGACCGTCGGGTCGTCGGACGAGCCGCGGTTGGAGACGTAGACGGCCGCGATGACGCCGCCGGCGATCATGACCAGCACCGCGACCGCGATGATCGCGCCGACGATGAGTCCGACCGGGCGGTTCGGCGGCGGGGTGGGCGGAGCGCCGTAGGAACTCGGGCCGTACTCCGCGGAGGCCCCGTAGCCGGGGGGCGCGGATTCCGGCGGCGAGCCGTAGGCCGGGGGTGTGGAGTCCGGGGGCGGGCCGTAGGCCGGGCCGCCGTAGCCGGGGCCGCCGTAGCTGGGAGCGCCGGCGCCGGAGCCGGGGGGCCCGTAGGCGGGAGGTCCGTACCCGGGCGGCTGTGCCATTCGAGAAACTCCATCATCGGGCGTTCACACGTGACCGCAGCATCCAACCACGGTCCCGCCACCCGACGCGGTGGCCTTGAGACTCCGTTAAGCCTGGCTGAAGTCGCTGCTCGCGCTGAGCACCGGCCTGCTCGCGTACTGCACTCGAACGCCCGGTTCGCCGTGGGTCGCGGCCACCCAGGCGGTGCCGCCGAGCGCGTGCGCATGACGCATCAGCTCGGCCAGCCGCTCGGACAGCCCGGCCGCGTCGGCCCCGGCGGTGGGCGGGCAGTCCAGCGTCCCGATCGTGAGGTCGACCGGGCGTCCGTACCGGTCTTCCGGACGGGACTCCAGCAGCGAACGGATCGCCCGCTCGGCCGCCATCCGGTCGGTGAGGAGCACGAACGCCCCCGACCCGAAGTGGCCGAGCCAACTGCCCCCGATGTAGCTCGCGACCCGGCGCAGCACCGCGGCCGACTCGACGACCAGCGCGTTGCCGGCCAGGAAGCCGTCGGCCTCGAGGACGGCCTGCCGGTCGACCTCGATCCAGCTGATCGCCGCACCACCCGGCTCGCGGACCCGGCGTCGGACGTTGTCCTCGACGACCTTGCCGCTGGGCAGTTCGGTCAGCGGGTCGAGCGAGATCGCGACGTCGACCTGGTTGCGCTGCACGGCGGTGAGCAGGTCGGCGACCCGGACGATGCCGACGCACCGGCCGGTGCGGTCGGCCACCACGATGTCGTCGTAGACGCGGCTGCGCGACCGGGACGTGACCATCCGGATCGCGTCGGAGACCGGGGTGTCGGGACCCATCAACTTCGGCCGGACCGCGTGCTGCAGTACGCCCCGGCGGGCGTGCAGCGCGTGCCCGAACGGCCCGCTGGCCGCCAGCATGAACGTGCCCCGCGGAATGACGCCCGCGACCTTGCCGGCCTCGTCGATCAGGATGACCGTGAGCAGGTCCTCGTCCATGCCGAAGAGGTCGCGGATCTCGTCGCCGGACGAGTCGGCGGGCGCGACCATCGCGCGCCGGAGCAGCTCCCGGAGGGTCTGGGCCTCGCCCGGCTCCTCCTCGTCGGCCGCCTTGAGCGGCTGGTCCTGGGCCAGCAGCGGCGGCACCGAGACGACGTCGCTCCAGGCGCTGTCGGGCTCGCCGAAGAACGCGCCCTGGCCGTAGCCGACGCCGAGCGAGCGCAAGGTGGACACCGTGGCGGCGCTGTCGACGCCGGCCGCCATCAGCGTCGCGCCGAGCTTGCGGGCGAACAGCACGACGGCCTCGACCAGCGCCGTCGCCTCGGGGTACTCCCCCACCGCGCTGACGACCGTGCGGTGCAGCTTGATGACTTGCGGGTGGATCGAGGCCAGCACGGAGAGTGACCCGTGGTAGGCGCCGACCTCGTCGATGCCGATCGCGAACCCGTGCCGGCGGAGCGCGGCGCAGCGGCGGCGCAGGCTGACCACGTCGACCATGCAGTCGCGCTCGGCCAGCTGGATCGTCACCGTGTCGGGCGCGCGACGCGTTTCCGCGCACCGCTGGGCGAGCAGGTCCGGTAACCCCGCATCGCGCAGCAGCGCGCCGGCGTGGAGGGGCAGGTGGAGTGGGGTCGGTAGTCCCGCGGCCAGGTCGAGCAGCCGGAGGGCGCGTAGGGCGTCAGGGTCGACACCTGGCGCGGCCGGTGGGAGGGAGCCCCATCCCAGCGACACCTCGTGAGCCGGTACGCGTCCGCTGAAGAGGTCGACGATCGGCTGGTAGCCGATGTCCGCCAGAGCGTCGGAATGCATGGTTGCTTCCCGCACGCGGTCAAGTATTCAGTCACATCCGCGACTCGGCCATACCCTCTGAGCAGCGGTTAGTGCTGTTCACCGGAAGTTCACGACCCCCGAATGGGGGTATGTGATCCGGGTCACCGGATTTGGTCGCTCGCACGAGTACACATCAGCATCAACATGTTGCCGACACCTCCCATTCACCAGGGGTTCACGTGCGCTTTCGCCTCCGCCCCACCGAGACCGCGTTCTACGGCTTCTTCAGCCAGGCCGCCGACAATCTGGTCAAGGGCGCGGACATCCTCGGTGAGCTGAGCCTGTCCGACCCGGACTTCCAGTCGATCTCGGACCGGCTCCAGGACATCGAGCACGCCAACGACGACGTGACGCACGCGCTGCTCCGAAAGCTGAACTCGACGTTCGTGACGCCGTTCGACCGGGAGGACATCTACCGCCTCGGGTCGCTGCTCGACGACGTCATGGACCACATGGAGGGGGCGGGCAACCTCCTGTACCTGTACGGGCTGTCACAGCTGCCCGCGCTGCCCCGCGAGATGCACGAGCTGATCTCGACGCTCGGCCGGGCCGCCGCGCTGACCGCGGCGGCGATGCCCCGGCTGCAGGCGCTGCAGGACCTCGAGGCGTACTGGATCGAGGCCAACGAGATCGAGAACGAGGGCGACCACGCGTACCGGATGCTGCTCGTCCGGCTGTTCAGCGGCGAGTACGACACGTTGACCGTGATGAAGCTCAAGGAGGTCGCGGACGAGCTCGAGGCCGCCGCCGACGCGTTCGAGCACGTCGCGAACACGGTCGAGACCATCGCGGTCAAGGAGTCCTGACCGGTGGATCTGCTCCCGGTCCTGGCGATCATCGCGATCGCGCTGGCGTTCGACTACACCAACGGCTTCCACGACGCGGCGAACGCGATCGCGACGTCCGTCTCCACCCGGGCCCTGACGCCCCGGGCCGCGCTGATCATGGCCGCGGTCGCGAACCTGGCCGGTGCGTTGCTGGGCACCGAGGTCGCGAAGACCGTCGGCGAGGGGATCGTGGCGGCGCCGTCCGGTGGGGAGGGGCTGCTGCTGGTGTTCTGCGCGCTGTTCGGCGCGATCGTGTGGAACCTGATCACCTGGTACTTCGGGCTGCCGTCGTCGTCGTCGCACGCGTTGATCGGCGGGTTGGTCGGGGCGGCGCTGTCGTCGGACGCGGTCGTGAAGTGGGCGGGCGTGGTCGACAAGGTCGTCATTCCGATGGTGGTGTCGCCGATCGTCGGGTTCGGGCTCGGGTACCTGCTGATGCTGGGCCTGCTGTGGGCGTTCCGGCGGGCGCATCCGGCCCGGGTCAGCCGGGGCTTCCGGTACGCGCAGACGGTGTCGGCCGCGGCGATGGCGCTCGGGCACGGTCTGCAGGATGCCCAGAAGACGATGGGCGTGATCGTGCTGGCGCTGGTCGTCGGGGGGTATCACACCGGGTTCGACGTGCCGCTGTGGGTGATTCTGGCGGTGGCGCTGGCGCTGGCGGCCGGGACGTACTCGGGCGGGTGGCGGATCATGCGGACGCTCGGCCGGCGGATCATCCACCTCGATCCGCCGCGGGGTTTCGCGGCCGAGACCGCGGCGGCCGCGGTGCTGTACACGACCGCGTACGTGTTCAAGGTCCCGATCTCGACGACGCACACGATCACGGCGTCGGTGATGGGGGTGGGGGCGACGAAGCGGTTGTCGGCGGTGCGGTGGGGGGTGGCGACGAACATCGTCACGGCCTGGGTGCTCACCATCCCCGCCGCTGCCCTGGTAGCCGCCGCCCTGGAGTCGGTCCTCCACGCCTTGATGTTCTAGTACACACGAGTAGACGAGTGGTGTTAACCTAGCGGCGCCGGTTGCTATCGTGGTCGCGAGGAGGAGTCGACATGATCGCGCTGCCGTATCACTGGCCCCAGCCGTCGTCCGGCGTCTGGACCCTTCGTGATGTCGAACGCCTCCCCGAAGGCTCCCGGGTCGAGGTCATCGATGGAGCGCTGACCGTGACTCCAAGCCCCCTCCCCATCCATAACCGGATCATTCGTCACCTGGCCACCATGCTGGGACCGCAGCTGCCGGTCGAGTGGCAGGTCGAGCAGGAGATCGACGTCCTGCTCGAGCTGGAGCCGCTGGACTACGTCGCGCCCGACATCGTGGTGTTCCGGGCGGAGGTTCCGCTGACTACCCGGCCCATGCCGGCCGAGCAGATCGCGCTGGTTGCGGAGGTGGTCTCACCGAGTTCTCGGCGCCAGGACCGCGGCGCCAAGCCAATCGCCTACGCGGACGCCGGTATCCCTCACTACTGGCGAGTCGAGCCCGAGCCACTGACCGTGCACGTTTTCAGCGAGCCCGGAGATGGCGGCTACCAGGCCGAGCAGGTCTTCACCGGGCGGTTGAACATCGACGCGCCGTTTCCGGTCGAGATCGATCTCGACGAGTTGGGCCGGGCGAAGTTCAAGCGGTACTAGATCGGTTCCTTGGGGAGTTCTCCGGTGACCAGGTAGACGACTCCGTCGGCGATGGAGACGGCGTGGTCGGCGAAGCGCTCGTAATAGCGGCCCAGCAGGGCCACGTCGATGGCGGCTTCGACCCCGTACGGCCACTCGTCGAGCAGGGTACGGAACAGCGTCCGGCGCAGGCCGTCCATCGCGTCGTCGTCGATCGCGAGCCGCCCGGCGTCGGCGGCGTCAGTGGACTGCAGCACCGCCTCGGCGCCCCGCGCCATCCGCACCGCCATGTCCCCCATCTGCCGGAACAGAGGGAACAGCTGATCGGGCACCGCGTACCCCGGGTGCCGCCGCACCGCGACCTTCGCGACGTGATGGGCCAGCGACCCCATCCGATCGATGTCCCCACCGACCTTGATCGCCATCACCATCGTCCGCAGGTCACTGGCGACCGGCTGCTGCAGCGCCAGCACCTCGTACGTCCGGTCCTCGACGGCCCGCCGAGCGCCGTCGAGTTGCGACGCCAGCGCGGACACCCCGTCGGCGACGTCGAGGTCGGCACCGAGCAGCGCCACGGTCGCCCGCTCCATCGCGGTCGCCGCGGTGTCGGTCATATCGGCCAGCGCACCCCGGATTGCGTCCAGCTGGCCGCGAAAGCCCTCGCGCACGTGCTTACCCCTGTCGTTTTGCCGGAACATACCCCGAGCCCGGCCCGCTGAACGCGGACCGGGCTCGGTATACCAAAGCAACGACTACTCGGTCGGCACGCCCGTCACCAGGAACACCACGGCCTCGCCGATGGCCACCGCGTGGTCGGCGAACCGCTCGTAGTAACGACCGAGCAGGGCCGCGTCGGCCGCGGCCTCGGCGCCGTGCTCCCAGTCGCCGGCGATCTGGCGGAACAGCTCCAGACGGAGCCGGTCGACCGTGTCGTCGTCGGTGGCCAGGCGCTCGGCGTCGGCCGTGTCCCGGGACCGCAGCACGGCCCCGGCGTCGATCGCCATCTGCTGGGCGACCTCACCCATCTGCCGGAAGATCGGCGCCAGCGCCTCGGGGACGCTGGAGCCGCGCTGCGCGGTCTCGGCGATGTGCGCCGCCAGCGAGCCCATCCGCTCGACGTCGGCGCCCAGCTTGACCACGGTCACCACGACACGCAGGTCCGACGCCACCGGCGCCTGCAGCGCCAGCAGGTCGTAGGCGTTGTTCTCCAGTTCGGACACGCGCTTGTGCAGGGAGTCGTTCAACTCCTGCGCGCGCTGAGCGGCGGTGACGTCCGCTTCGAGCAGAGCGACGGTGGCCTGCTCGATCGCCCCGGCCGCGGTGTCCGCTAAATCGGCCAGAGTGGACTCGGCCGACGCCAGGGCCTGGCGGAATTCGGTACGCACGAAAGTCTCCTCGTCAGACTGCGGGATCAGCCGAAGCGGCCGGTGATGTAGTCCTCGGTGCGCTTGTCGGAGGGGTTGGTGAAGATCTTCTGGGTGTCGTCCATCTCCACGAGCTTGCCGGGCTTGCCGACCGCGGAGAGGTTGAAGAACCCGGTCCGCTCGCTGACGCGGGCGGCCTGCTGCATGTTGTGCGTGACGATCACGATCGTGTAGTCGGTCTTCAGCTGCTGGATCAGGTCCTCGATCGCCAGCGTCGAGATCGGGTCCAGCGCCGAGCACGGCTCGTCCATCAGCAGGACGTCGGGCTCGACCGCGATCGCCCGGGCGATGCACAGACGCTGCTGCTGACCACCGGAGAGGCCGGAGCCGGGCTTCTTGAGCCGGTCCTTGACCTCGTTCCACAGGTTCGCGCCCTGGAGCGACTTCTCGACCTTGTCGTCCAGCTCGCTCTTCTTCTGCCGGCCCTGCAGCTTGAGGCCGGCGATGACGTTGTCGTAGATCGACATCGTCGGGAACGGGTTCGGACGCTGGAACACCATGCCGATCGTCCGGCGGACGTTCACCGGGTCGACGGAGTTGCCGTAGATGTCCTCGCCCTCGAGCAGCACCTTGCCCTCGACCCGGGCACCGGGGATGACCTCGTGCATGCGGTTGAGCGTGCGGAGCACGGTGGACTTACCGCAGCCCGACGGGCCGATGAACGCGGTGACCGACCGCGGCTCGATCGACATCGACACGCCCTCGACCGCGAGGAAGCTGCCGTAGTAAATGTTCAGGTCCTTGACTTCGAGTCCCTTGGACATGATTCAGAGCCTTTCGACGAGGGGTGTGTGCGGGACTCAGCCGCGGGCCCGGGTGAACCGCCCGACGAACCGGGCGAGCAGGTTGAAGATCATGATGATCGCGATCAGCGTGACCGCCGCGCCCCAGGCGCGGGCGGTGCCCGGCGCGTTCGGGTTACCGGCCGCCGCACCCAGCTGCGAGTAGATGAACGTCGGCAGCGTGGCCATGGGGTTCGCCGCGTCGCCGCTGGAGAACGGGTCGAAGTTGATCTTGGCCTGCGTGCCGACGAGCAGCAGGAGCGGCGCGGTCTCACCCATCGCCCGGGCGATGGCCAGCATCACGCCGGTGACGATGCCGCTGAACGCGGTCGGCAGGACGATCCGCACGATCGTCTTCCACTTCGGAACGCCGAGCGCGTAGGAGGCCTCGCGCAGCTCCATCGGCACCAGGCGCAGGATCTCCTCGGTCGACCGGACGATGACCGGCAGCATCAGGATCACCAGCGAGAGCGCGCCGGCGAACCCGGACTTCTGGAAGCCCAGCGTCAAGAGCCAGAACGTGAAGATGAACAGGCCGGCGACGATCGACGGGATACCGGTCATGACGTCGACGAAGAAGCTGACGATCCGCGCGAACCGCTTCCCGTCGCCGTACTCGACCAGGTACACCGCGGTCAGCACGCCGATCGGGATCGCGAAGACCGCGGCGATACCGGTGACGATCAGCGTGCCGATGATCGCGTGGTACGCCCCACCGCCGAAGCTGTCCGGGCTGATCGTGAACATCGAGTGGGTGAGGAAGTCACCGTCGATGACGCCGAGGCCCTTGGCCAGCGTGTAGTAGATGATCGAGATCAGCGGCGCCATCGCCAGCACGAACGTCGAGTAGACGAACGTCGAGAACAACCGGTCGACGGCCTGACGGCGGCCCTCGACGGCGAAGCTCGCGCCGGTGAGCAGTACGACGAACAGCAGCGCGGCCAGCACGGCGAACCGGGCCTTGTTGAAGCTGTCACCGGTCAGCGAGAAGATCACCGCGCTGATCACGATCGCGCCGACGGCGATGGCCCACGGCGACCAGTTGGGCAGCTTCTGCCCGCGGAGGTCGCTCTCGTTCACTTCCGACGGGGAAGCCTGGAGAGTAGCCATGATCAGGCCTCCTTCTTGCGACGCACGATCAGCTGGGAGAGCGAGTTCACGACGAGCGTGATGACGAACAGGCAGAGACCGGACGCGATGAGCGCGCTCGTGCCGATGTCACCGGCCTCGTCGTACTTGTTCGCGATGTTCGACGCGAACGTCACGCCGCCGTTCTCCAGGATGTGGAAGTTGATGTTGTAGGCGCTGGCCAGAATGATCGTCACGGCCAGCGTCTCGCCGAGCGCGCGGCCCAGGCCCAGGATCGCGGCCGACGTCATGCCGGCGCGGCCGAACGGCAGCACCGAGAGCCGGATCATTTCCCAGCGGGTCGCCCCGAGCGCCAGCGCACCCTCCACGTGCGCCGGCGGCACCTGCCGGAAGACCTCGCGGGTGATCGCCGCGATGATCGGCAGGATCATCACCGCGAGCACGATGCCGACCGTGAAGTCCGACCGGTTGCCGGGGATGCCGGTCGGCCGGTAGTCGAACAGCGGGATCCAGCCCAGGTACCGGTCGAGGAAGTCCGACAGCCCGGTCATGTTCGGCACGAGGAAGAACAGACCCCAGAGGCCGTAGACGACCGACGGCACCGCGGCCAGCAGGTCGACCAGGTAGCCGAGCGTCTGCGACAGCCGGCGCGGGGCGTAGAACGTGATGAAGAGTGCGATGCCGATCGCGACCGGGACCGCGATGATCATCGCGATCAGACCGGTCATCAGCGTGTGGAACGTCAGCGCCGCGATACCGAACGACGACGCGCCGCCCGGCTCGCTGGGGTCGGGGTTCCAGTCCTTCGTCGTGAAGAAGTTCGAGTCGTTGCTGGTGAAGGCGTCGACCGACTTGTAGACCAGGAACACCGCGATCGCGGCCATGATGGCCAGCAGGATCGCGCCGGCGCCGGTCGAGACGAACTTGAACACCGCGTCGCCACCACGGGTCGACTTCTGTCCACCCAGGCCGGTCGGCTTTTCGGGGGTCGGCCGGTCGGTGGGTCGGGTGACGGTGGCTGGTTGCGTGGAGGGGTCAGCCATGACGACTTCCTTGAGACGAAGGAACAAGAAACCCGGTTACATGCCCGAGCCGGGCGAGGACACAGAGGTCCTCACCCGGCCCAGGACTGCGCAATCAGGCGATGGCGGCCGCGGCGGCCTGCGCCTTGGTGAGGACCTCGCTCGGGAGCTTCGAGTAACCGGCGTCCGCGGCAGCGGTCTGGCCGGCGTCGCTCAGGATGTAGCTGAGGAAGCCCTTGGTCAGCTTGACCTGGTCGGCCGAGAGACCCTTCTCGCAGGTGATCTCGTAGGTGACCAGAACGGCCGGGTAGGCGCCGGCGTCCTTGAGCCCGTAGTTCAGCTTGAGCTTCAGGTTGTTGCCCTGGAAGTCCTGGGTGGCGGCGGCGATGGCCTTGCCGACGGTGTCGTCGGAGATCTCGACCGCGCCGTTACCGGTGTCGATACCGGCCGACTTCAGGTTGTTCTTCTTGGCGTCCGGCGCGTCGACGTAGGCGATCGAGCCGTCCTTGCCGGTCAGCGCCGAGACGACACCGGCCGAGTCGGGGGCACCGGTACCGGTCTTGCCCTTCCAGCCCTTGCCCGTGCCGAGCTTCCAGGTCTCCGGCGTCTGCGCGTCGAGGAACTTGGTGAAGTTGTCGGTGGTGCCCGAGTCCTTCGACCGGAAGACGACCGAGATCGCGGTCGCCGGGAGCTTCGCGCCCGAGTTGGTCTTGGCGATCGCCGGGTCGTTCCAGGTGGTGATCTGGCCCTGGAAGATCTTGGAGATCGTCGCCGGGTCGAGCGCCAGCTTGTCGACGCCGTTCACGTTGAAGACGATCGCGACGGCGGTCGCGATGCCCGGGATGTTGATGGCCTTGCCGGTCTTGCAGCGCGCGTCAGCGGCGGGCTGCTCGTCGTCCTTCAGCGAGGAGTCCGAGCCGGCGAAAGCGACCTTGCCCGCGGTGAAGTCCTTGACGCCCGCGCCGGAACCGGTCGGGCTGTAGTTGATCTGAGCGCCACATTCCTTCGCGTAGGCCGTGGTCCACGCGTTCATGGCGGTACCCTGCGCGGACGAGCCGGACGCCGCGATCTGGCCCTCGGCGCAGTTCGGGTTGGCGCTCGAGCTCGAGCCGGACGAGCTCGCGGTGTCGTCGGTGTTGTCCGAACCACAGGCCGAAATGGCGAGCAGGCTGGCAAGCGCAATCCCGGCGATGGCGCCAGTGCGGTGCAGCTTCACGTTGCTAGTCCCTCCAGGGGGTTACTGCCCAGTCCTCTGGGGCCGGCTACTGAGCCGGTCGACTCGGAACGCTAGGTAGCGAAGGTGACGCGCTCCCCGGGCCCAAATGAACGTGGGGTGAACTCCACTGGTGATGGAATTAACCGTCTCTGCACAGCTCAGTGGCCATTAGGTGAACGAGATCACGCCCAGCGATCACGATCCTGTATCGGCCGGATCGAAGTCACGATGAGTAATAATGGACAAATCGCCACCGTCGTGCGCGGGTCGCCGCGATTCGCTGCAGTTTAGCCCCCGAAAAGCACTATTGCGCAAAGGGCCCCCAGTAGCATTGCGGGACCGTGGGGAAGTTGGTCGGTGCGACCTACTTTACGAAGTGCGAGCAGCGCCACACCGACGATTCCGTTGATGAAGAAGCCCGCCGCGATGCCGAGCATCGTCACGATCCCGCCCCACCAGCCCAGCGTCAGCCCAAGCGAGCCCGCGAGTTTGACGTCGCCCATGCCCAGACCGGCCGGCGAGGCGAACGCGAGGACGAAGTAGCAGGCGCAGGCCGCGAGCCCGCAGACGACGGCCCAGCCGAGCCGTCGCCAGTCCCCGGCCGCGGCCAGCAGGACCAGCACGCCGACGACGGCGGCCGCGGTCAACCGGTTCGGCAGCCGCTGCACGGCCAGGTCGACGAAGACCAGCGCGACGCCGATCAGCACCAGCCACCCGACGGCGAGCAGCGGCCAGCCGCGCAGCACCAGCGCGACGAGGGCGAGCGACGCCGCGGCCAGGGCCTCCACCGAGCCGAGCCGCGGCCCCGGCACCCCGTACCGGCGGATCTCCCGGCGCAGCAACGGCGAGGCCAACAGCCCGGCCAGCCCGGCCAGCACGACGATCAAAACGCGCTGAACGTCTTGGCGATGTTCACCGCGGCCGGGCCCATGATGATCATGAACAGCGCCGGGAAGATGCAGAAGACGATCGGCATCAGGATCTTCACCGGCACCTTCTGGGCCGCTTCCTCGGCCCGCTGACGGCGCTGCAGCCGCATCTCGTGCGCCTGCTCGCGCAGCACGCCGGCGATCGGGATACCGCGGTCGCTGGCCTGCACGACGGCCCGGACGAACGTGTGGATCTCGGTGACCGTCGTCCGCGCGGCCAGCGCGCGCAGCGCTTCCGACCGTGACCGGCCCAGCTGCAACTCCTGCAGCACCCGGACGATCTCCCGGATGAACGGTCCGCGGCCGTTCTGGGCCACCTGGGCCAGCGCGGCGTCGAACCCGAGCCCGGCCTCGACGCTGATCACCAGCGTGTCGAGGACGTCGGTCAGCGTCCGCTGCAGGTTCTGCTGGTGCTTCTGGCCGGCGTTGTAGACGAGCAGGTTCGGCAGGAGGAACCCGCCGACCCCGCCGAGGATCAGGCCGAGCACGGCCCCGCTGCCCCCGCCGAACGCCGATCCGAAGTACAGCCCGACGAAGAGGCCGCCGATCATCGCGCCCCCCTTCGCGGCGACGATCCGCTCGATCGGCCATTCCGGCGGGTTACCGGCGAACGAGAGCTGCTTGGTCAGCCGGGCCTCGGAGTTCGGCAGCATCAGCGCCTTGCCGACGACCCCGCACCGACGCCGGGCGACGATCCGGGCCCGCTCGACGAGCGAGCGCTGCCCGACCGGCACCGCGCCCCGGCGGACCATCTCGAACGCCTCGAGCGAGCGCAGCAGCTTCTCGCCCGGACGCAGCGTCACGGTCAGCGACCAGGCCATCGTCATGACCGCGGCGAGGATGGCCGCCAGCGACAGGATCAGTACGAACGCCACGGCTACACCTCCACCTTGACCAGTTTCCGGAGCCAGACCGCCCCGAGGATCATGAACACGATGGCGCCGACCAGCAGCCCGATCCCGATCGACGTCGTGTAGAGCGGCTTCACGTAGGCGCGGCGCACCGCGAACATGAACCCGCCGACGCCGATCGGCAGCGCGAGCAGCACGTACGCCGACATCCGTCCCTCGGCCGAGAGCGCCCGGACGTGCCGCTCGAGCCGTCCGCGCTCGCGCATCGTCTCGACGGTCGTCTCGACCACCTCGGCCAGCGAACCGCCGACGTCGCTCTGGATCCGCAGCGCCATCACCAACCAGAGCACGTCCCGGCTGTTGTTGCGCTCGGCGACCCGCTCCAGGGCCTCCTCGAGGTTGCCGCCGAGCCGGATCTCGGCCAGCGCGCGCCGGAACTCGGTCGCCACCGGCCCGTCGCCCTCGCTGGCCACCGAGTCGATCGCCTGGTGCAGCGAGAAGCCCGATCGGAGCGAGCCGACGACGATCCGCAGCGAGTCGGGCAGCTGCTCGGCGAACGCCTTGGCTCGGCGTCCGGCCCGGAAGCGCAGCCAGCCGCCGGTGCCGAACGCCCCGACGACGACGCCGAGGATCAGCCCGGGGAGCCCACCGAACGCCAGCATGCCCACCACCACCAGGCCGATCGTGAGCGCGATCCGCAGCGCGACCCACTGGTCGGGCGTCATCGAGCTGCCCGCGCGCTCGAGCGACAGCTCGATCTTCGCCCGCCTCGCCGGGTTACGGAGCAGGTAGCCGGCCGCGGTGGCGGCGTGCCCGGACAGCGTGACGACCGAGAACCGCGAGCGGCGCTTCCCGCCCCGCGGGTGCTCCAGGATCCGCTGCAGCCGGGCCAGCGCCCGCCTGCCCTCGCTGTCGGCCAGCGCCGGGGTCAGCACCCGGACCGCGAACCACACCAGCAGCGCGCTGATCGCGGCCAGCCCGATCAGCAGCGACCAGGCCGTCCCGCCGGGCACCGCGACCGTGTCCGGCGCCGACGCGATCGCGTTCGGGTCGACGTCCAGCGCCACCCGCTCGGTCGTGGTCAGGCCGCCCGCCGCGGCCTGCAGGTCGGTGGTGCGTCCGGACAGTTCGTAGGGGACGCGGGCCCGCACCAGGACCGCACCGGCCAGCGCGTCGGCCTGGTCGTCCAGCGCGGCCCGGAGGCCGTCGGCCGACGCGGCCGTGCTGATCCGGCCGCCACCGGCGGAGACCAGCCGGACGACCGACTCGGTCGCCGGGCCGACGGTCACCGCGTCGACGGTGCGCCCGCCCGCGGCCATCCGGGCGCCGACGGTCTGCGCGGACGCGACCACCGCGGTGTCCCGCGACGAGACGACGAGTACGCGCCGGCTGCGGTACTGGTCCGCGCCGGCGCCGCTGACCAGCATCGCGTCGGCCTGGGAGACGGCGCCGGGCAGGTCGGTGGACTCGGCCACGCCGACCTGCTTGAGCGCGGCCAGGAAGTCGTTGCGGTCGGTCGTCGGCGACAGGACGTTGGTCGGGTGGGCGGCGAGCGTGACGAGCCCCAGCGCCACGCCGTCCGGCGCGGCCACCGCGTACCGGGCCACCGCGGCCCGCGCGGTCTCGAGACCCGAGCCACCGAGCTGGAGGACCAGGACCACCGCCCGGTTCGGGTCGGAGGCCGACTCCGGGATCTCGCTCACCGTCGACGGCAGCTGGGTGCCGCCCGCGGTGACCGTGACCCCGCTGTTCTCCAGGTCGGCCGGACCGTCGAACCCGTCCGGGTGCAGGAAGAACTCGACCTGGCTGGGCAGCGTCGAGACGCCGGACAGCTGGATCGCCCCGCCTGCGCCGCCGTTCGGCTCGAGCGGGTCGGGCGACGGCGCCGCGGCCGCGGGAGCGGCCGTCACCAGGATCAGGGCGACGGCCGCGGCGAGCGGACCCGCTCTCACCGCGGGCGCCCGGCCGGCGACGCTCCGAAGACGTCCGGCGGGAGCGACACGCCGTGCGCGGCCAGCTCGTCCATGAACCCCGGCCGCAGACCGGTCGGCTGCAGCGTCCCCAGGAACCGGCCCTTGCCGTCGGTCCCGGCCTTGTAGTCGAACAGGAACAGGTCCTGCATCGTCACGATGTCGCCCTCCATGCCGGCGACCTCGGTGATGTGGGTGACCTTCCGGCTGCCGTCGCGCAAGCGGCTGACCTGGATGATCAGGTGCACGGCGGAGACGACCTGGTCGCGGATCGCGCGCATCGGCAGGTCCATGCCGGCCATCAGCACCATCGTCTCGAGCCGGGCGATCGCGTCCCGGGGCGTGTTCGCGTGCAGCGTGGTCAGCGAGCCGTCGTGGCCGGTGTTCATCGCCTGGAGCATGTCGAGCGCGGCGCCGTCCCGGACCTCGCCGACGATGATCCGGTCGGGGCGCATCCGGAGCGCGTTCTTGACCAGGTCGCGGGCCGAGATCGTGCCCCGGCCCTCCACGTTGGCCGGCCGGGACTCCAGCCGCACGACGTGGTCCTGGTTGAGCTGTAGCTCGGCCGCGTCCTCGACCGTGACGATCCGCTCGTCGTGCGGCACGAAGCTCGACAGCACGTTCAGCATCGTCGTCTTGCCGGAGCCGGTACCGCCGCTGACCACGATGTTCAGCCGCCCTCGGACGCAGGCCGAGAGCAGGTCGGCGGTCTGCCGGGTCAGCGTGCCGAAGTCGATCAGCGACTCGATCGTGAGCCGGTCGACCGCGAACTTCCGGATCGTCAGGCTGGACCCGTCCAGCGCGATCGGCGGCACGATCGCGTTCACCCGGCTGCCGTCGGGGAGCCGGGCGTCCACCATCGGGCTCGACTCGTCGACCCGGCGGCCGACCCGGGAGACGATCCGGTCGATGACCCGGCGCAGGTGCGGCTCGTCGTTGAACTCCGCGTCGGTCATCTCCAGGCGTCCACGCCGTTCGACGTAGACCCGGTGCGGGCCGTTGACCATCACCTCGCTGACGCTCGGGTCGCGCAGCAGCGGCTCGATCGGCCCGTGGCCGAGCACCTCGTCGGTGACCTCGCGGATGATCCGGGCCCGGTCGATGCCGGTGAGCGGCGTCTCCTCGCGGGCCAGCAGGTCACTGACCGTGTCCCGGACCCGCAGGTCGAGGTCTTCCGCGCCCTGCTCGTACAGCTTCGGGCCGAGCATCTCGGCCAGCGTCCGCTGGACCCGGTGGCGCACCTCGGTGATCGGGTCGGCCAGCTGCCGCCCGGCCTCCCGGTAGCGCGAGGCGGCGTCCTGGCGCCCGTCGGCCGAGGTCGACCGGCGGCTCTTGGCCGCCAGCCGGCGGCTCTCGATCGGCAGCATGGCCGGCTCGGCCGGCCCCGCCGGTGGCGCCTCGACCTCGGCGTCCTCCTGCTCGACGTCGGCCTGCTTCTGCTTGGCCAGCAGGCGGTCGGCCAGACCCATCTCAGCTCCTCCGGCCGAAGAGTGACAACCGGCGCCTGCCCTCGACCGGCGTGGTGGTCTCGTCCACGTCCGCGCAGCGGTTCGCGAGCTGCCGGATCGCCTGGCTGACCGGGTTCCCCGGGTCGTCCAGCGCGATCGGCACGCCCTTGTTGATCGAGACCGGCACGTCCCGCGACGACGGCATGTGCACCGCCATCGGGGTTCCGACCGCTTCCTCGACGTCCGCGATCGTCAGACCCACCTGCGAGTTCGCCCGGTTGAGGAGGGCCAGCCGCCGTTCCCGCGGGTACTCCAGGACGTCGAACATGTCCAACGTCAGGCGGACGCTCTTGAGCGTCGGCAGGTCCGGGGTGACGACCGGGACGTACAGATCGGAGACGTCGAGCGCGGACAGGACCTGGTCGGAGAAGAACGGCGGGGTGTCGATCACGACGAAGTCGAACAGCGTCTTGGCGACGTTGATGAGCTCGGTGACGAGGTCCCGGGTGACGTGCTCCCCCTCGGCCGGGCCGGCCGGAGCCAGCGCCACGTCGACGCCCGGGCAGTACCGGGTGAGCAGCGACCGCAGGCCGGGCTCGTCCAGCCGGCCGGCCATGCCGATCGCGTCGGCGATGCTCCGGACCGGGGTCAGCTGCAGCATGATCGCGACGTCGCCGAACTGCAGGTCCAGGTCGATCAGGCAGACCCGGCGGCTGCCGCCGGCGGCCAGCGCGACGGCCAGGTTCGTGGCGACCGTGCTCTTCCCGCAGCCGCCCTTGCCGGAGAAGATCGTGACGACCTTCCCCTCCGAGCTCGACTCCTTGTTGCTCTGCACCGCGCTGCGCAGGGCCCGCGACACCTCGAGCGCCCGGGTGCATGCGGCCTTGATGGCGGCCGGATCGTCCAGGTCCGCGACCTCACGGATGCCGGCCCGCATCGCGTCGGCCAGCATCTGCGGGGTCACCTGGCGACGGAGCAGCACCACCCCGAGGGCGGGGCTGCGGACCCGCTGGTAGGCGGCGAATTCGACCGCCGCGCCGAACTCGACGCCGGCGCCCAGCACGACCAGCAGCGTTCCCGGGTGCCGCTCCAGGTGGGCGGTGAGCTTCTTCCAGGAGTTGACCAACGTGAAACCGGCGGCCGCGATGTTCGCCGGTGTGTCGATGATGTTCTCCGCGGACGGTTCGAGGTAGATCACGCCGGGCTCCTGTCGCCTACCGGAAGAGGGTGTCGGTGTCGACGCCGCTGCCCGGCTCGACCGTCACCGCGTCGTTGAGGAGGCCGAGCGAGAGCGTTCCCGTCTGCGAGGCCTGGACCAGCCGTTCGGCGTCGGTCTGCGTCGTCGCCAGCGTGACCGCGATCATGTCGGAGCTGGCCTTCACCGCCCCGGCCTCGCCGATCGCCAGCACCTGCACGCGGGGCAGCAGGACCCGGGTCGCGGTGACCTTGTCGGCGTCGGTGGTGACGGTTCCGGAGTTGGCTTCGTCGGCCGTCGGCTTGTAGGTGTAGAACACCGCGACCTCGGACCCCGGCCGGACGTAGCCGGCCACTCGGGACGCGCCGGTCATGTCGACGCTCACCGCGAGCTTCCCGGCCGGGATCGTCAGGCCGCCGGTGCTGGTCTGTTTGCGTCCGAGTGCCCCGCGCAGGAGCAGCTGGCTCGGCTGGACGTCGGCGGTGAGGGCCAGGTTGTCGAGGCCGGCCGGGATCGTGCCGAGCGCGTCGGAGGGAACGGTCTCCGCGGGCATCTGGACGGTCTTGAGCTTGCCGCTGTTGCGCAGTTCGGCGCCGGTCGTGCCGGCCGGGAGAAGCGTGCTGGCGACCAGCACCTCGACCGGCTTCTTGCCCGCGACCGCGCGATCGTCGGCTCCGCCGACGTAGGCGAGGATGCCCACGCAACCCAGCAGGGCCAGCACGAACGCGAGCGCCAGCGCCAGTAGTCGACGTCTCATCCGGTAGTTGCCATTCTCGCGGAGCGACCGTTTCGCTCCCTATCGGCTACCCGACCCGCGTTATGAGCGAGACGCCGTAGTCGGTGGTGCCGAGGCTGCCCGCGGACGTCGCCGGGGCCGGGATGATCGCCTGGGTGAAGTACCCGTTGAGGCAGTAGTCGACGAGGATCGTGCACTGTGGCCCGGACGAGGCACCCACCAGCGAGCCGACGGCCTTGAGCGTGCCGTTGAGCAGCCCGATCTGGAAGCCCTTGACGACGAACGCCGCGTAGCCGGCGATCCGCAGTGTGTAGGTACTGAGGTTGACGACCGGGTTCCACTGGTAGTCGTAGATCGGGATGAGGATCGGGCTGCCGGTGTCGACCGCGTTCTGCAGCGGGGTCAGGCAGTTCACCGGGGCGAGCAGGCCGAGATCGGACGCGGTGAGAACATCGCCGACGGTCACCGTCTGCAGGCAGTTGGCGTCGGAGTAGGCGCCGACCAGGAAACCGAAGCCGTTGCCGCCGAGCCACGTGGTCGGCGACGCCGGCGAGGTCGGCGGGTTGGCGTTGCAGGCGGCGTTCGTCGTGGTCTTGCCGAGCGTGTCGTGGATGAACACCAGGTCGCCGACGGCCGGCGGGTTCGCTCCGATCAGGCTGCCGACCGACGTCCCCACGTTCCCGAGCAGGCCGGTCAGCAGGCCTCCGACGCCGCTGACCAGGTAGTACAGCAGGCCGTTGTTCGTCATCTTCCAGAACTCGCAGCGGCCGATGCCGATCGCCAGCACGGTGGCGGTGTTCGGGATGCCCCAGGCGACCCGCGAGCAGGCGCTGAGCTTCGTCCCGGTGTTCGAGGCGTCCAGCAGGCCGGCGAACGTCGGCGCGAGCTTCGTCGACCCGTCGGTCTGCCGGGTCGACGTGCGAACCTCGACGTACTTCGCGGTCGCCGGGGCGGTGCCGATGCAGTCCGAGAGCGCCGAGGTCTGGGCCGGGCACGCGGTCAGCCCGGTGCCGCCGCGTCCGCAGATCAGGCTGACGTCGGACACGCCGTCCTTGGAGTTCGCGTTGGCCAGCGAGCTCGCCAGCGTCTGCTGGCTCGCGCAGGTGGCGGCCGTCGATGCGGTCGCGCAGACCCGGGCGATCGCCCAGGAGGCCGCGTCGGCCCCGGTCTGCAACTGTTCCCGCTCGTTGTAGAGCTTGCCGACGTCGACGGTGAGCGTCCCCATGCCGAACAGCACGCCGCCGGCCATCAGGGCGGCGGCGATGATCGCGACCGCACCCCGGTCGCCGGTCGGACGACGTCCGGCGAGACGGTCCCACCAGGGGCGTTTCGCCGTCAGCCGAGGCACGGCATCACACCGGTCGCGGTGATCGTCTTGGTCGTCCCGGAGCCACCCAGCAGCGTCAGGATCGGGGTGAGGTAGGTGAACGTCTGGCTGACCGTCACGGTCGCGGTCGACGCGGCGGTCGACCCGGACGTCGGGCAGGGCACCGAGGCGGTGACCGTCGTCCCGGTGGTGCCGGTGACCTTCTGGGCCCGCAGGGTGGCGTCCTGGTTGAACGCGAGCGCGCGGGCGCCCTCGCGGGCCGCGTCGCTCAGCGTGGCCTGGGCGCTGATCAGCCGGCCGAAGTCGATGACGCCGAAGATCATGACCAGCATGATCGGCAGGATGATGGCCAGTTCGATGGCGGCGGCGCCGCGGTCGCTCCCCGACGACGACCGCCTGCCGCCCCGGCGGGTGGCCGGGGCGGCAGGCGGTCGGTCGAGTCGTCCTCTCATGGGCGGCCCGTCAGGGCAACAGGTCCGTGATCTTCTGGAACGCGGTGTTGATCTTGCCCCCCAGGCTGAGCACCGTCGCGACGATCACCGCGGCGATCAGGGCGGCCAGCAGGCCGTACTCGACCGCGGTGGCACCTCGGTCGGCCCGGGCGCGCAGCACTGCGACGCGGGACGTGACCGCGGTGTAGGCGAACAGGAGCATCGGTACTCCGCTCAGGAACAGCCGGTCCGTCCGTGGACCGGCCAGCGGGGGTGGTGCCTTCGGCGTGCTCCCGAGCGGGAGCACGCCGAAGACCGTGGATCAGGGCAGGGTCGAGCTGACCTTGTTGAACGCCGTGTTGATCTTGCCGCCGAGCGCGAGCACGGTCGCGACGATGACGGCGGCGATGAGGGCGGCCAGCAGGCCGTACTCGACAGCGGTGGCGCCCCGCTCGGAGCGGGCCTTCAGAGCGTCCATGCGAACGGCGGCGCGGGAGACAACGGCGGTGTAGGCGTGCAGGAACATCGATCCTCGCTTCATGTCGGTCGGTCCATCCGTGGGCCGGCCAGCAAAACTGCTACCGGACAATCCAGCCATCGGCAGCCGCGCCGATGGGGATGAGGAAAATCGGGTAAGTATCCAGGCGGCGGATCAGGTCAGGTTCGCGTTGATCTTGCTGAACGCCGTGTTGATCTTGCCGCCGAGCGCCAGGACGGTCGTCACGATGACCGCGGCGATGAGAGCAGCGAGCAGGCCGTACTCGACCGCGGTGGCGCCACGCTCGGAGCGGGCCTTCAGCGCGTCCATGCGGACGGCGGCGCGGGAAACGACGGCGGTGTAGGCGTGCAGGAACATCTCGGACCCCCTGTTTGTCCGGGGCCCGTTTGCCCCGTGCACCCCACACATCGACGGGGGTGACCGGGGGTCGAGTGCGGGCGGGTTGTCCTTCGAGTGCGGTCCGGTTGCCGAAATCAGCGCACGGTGGCGGCGGAGCCGCCGCCTCGCCTGGTCGGTTCGGCGGCGGCCAGGAGGCGGCCGTTCTTCAGGAATTCGATCCCGGTCGCGGCCCCGATCTCCTTCACCGGGGCGAACGTCCAGCCCCGTGCCGTCAGCGCACCGGTGTCGAACGCCGGTTCGGCGTCGACGGCCTTCCCGTTCCTGGCCGACGCCCGGGGAGCGGCGATCGCCTGCGGCAGCGTCAGGCCGCGGTCGAGCCGCCCGAGGAGGATCTGGAGCACGGTCGTGATGATCGTGGCCCCGCCCGGCGACCCGACCGCGAGCAGCGGCCGGCCGTGGCTGAGCACGATCGTCGGCGCCATCGAGCTGCGCGGACGCTTGCCCGGACCGGGCAGGTTCGGGTCCGGGACACCCGGCGTCACCGGGGTGAAGTTGAAGTCGGTGAGCTCGTTGTTGAGCAGGAAGCCCCGGCCCGGGACCGTGATCCCGGAACCGCCGGTCTGCTCGATCGTCAGCGTGTAGGCGACGACGTTGCCCCACTTGTCGGCGACCGTGAGGTGGGTGGTGGACGGGCCTTCGTAGGGCGTCTTGGTATCACTGGCGGCCGGTCGGGCGCAGTCGCCGCCCGGGGTGTGCGGGTCGCCGGGCGGCTGCGGGGTGGTGAGCGCCTTGTCCGGGTCGATCAGGCAGGCGCGGGTGGCCGCGAACCGGTCCGACAGCAGACTGCTGACCGGCACGCCGGGGACGTCTCCGACCCAGCGGTTGCGGTCGGCGAACGAGAGCGTGGACGCGGCCAGGTAGCGGTGCAGGTAGTCGGTCGCGTCGAGGCCCTTCAGCCCGGTCTTCTCGACGATGTTGAGCGCCTCGCCGACCGTGGTGCCGCCGGAGGACGGCGGGGCCATGCCGTAGACGTCGAGGCCCTCGTAGCCGGTCTTGGTCGGGGTCCGGAACGGGGCCGTGTAGGCGGCCAGGTCGTCGGCGGTGAGCTGGCCCTGGCGCACCGGGGCGCTGGCCGGCGGGTTCTGGGCCGTCTTGACGATGTCGCGGCCGATCGGGCCCCGGTAGATGGCCTGGACGCCGTCTTGGCCGAGGAGGTCGTACGTCTTCGCGAGATCCGGGTTGCGCAGCGTGGTGCCGACCGCGGGCGGCTGACCACCGGGGAGGAAAAGGGCCTTGGTGGCCGGGAAGTTGGCGAAGCGTTTCGCGTTGTCGGCGGTCTGGTCGTGGAACGTCTGGTCGACGACGAAGCCGTTGCGGGCCAACCGGGTGGCCGGGGCCAACGTCTGCTCGAGGGTTCGGGTGCCCCATGCGTCCAAGGCGTTCTGCCAGGTCAGTGGGGTGCCTGGCACGCCGATGCTGAGGCCGCTGGTGACCGCGTCGGCGAACGGGATCGGTTTGCCGTTCTCGGTGAAGACCGTGGGAGTGAAGGTCTTCGGGGCGGTCTCCCGGCCATCGATCGTGTGGACGCGGTGGTGCTTGGCGTCGTAGTAGACGAAGAAACCGCCGCCGCCGACGCCGGCCGAGTAGGGCTCGGTGACGCCGAGGGCGGCGGCCGTGGCGACGGCGGCGTCTACGGCGTTGCCGCCTCGGCGGAGGACGTCGATGCCGATCGCGGTGGCGTCGGGGTCGACGGTGGCGACAGCTCCGCCATAGCCAGTTGCGGTCGAGGTCGGTTTTGCCGGAGCCACGGCGCTGGCTGTCGTCGGGGCGGCAGCGAGGGTCAGTGCGGTGACGCCGGATACCACTCCGAGGAGCTGACGCAGCTTCGCCATGGGGGCCTCCCTATGGCTGGACCCTGTGCCCGCTCCCCGGGGTGATTAATCCTCAGTGACCCCGTCGATGCATCGCGTGATCCAGGTCGGGGGCCCAGTTCAGGCCGATGACCTGCGGTTCGTACGGCAGCGCGTGCTTGCCCAGACGTCGCAGCGGCGAGCGGGACGGGCCCCGTCGAACGGCCTGGCGGGCGACGATGCCAGCCACCAGGAGCAGCGCCCCGATCAGGCCGGCGGCGAGGTTGCCCGGGGAGGTCGAGGCGAGCGTCGTCCGCGGGAGCGTGGTGCTCGCGGAGACCTGACGGGTGTTGCTCGCTACCGCGGCCGACGTGCCCCCGTAGGTGTACTGGCTGGTCGCGACCCCGCTGTTCGTGATGACGTGGACGACGCTGGTGCCCGCGGTGCACTTCGGGGCGGTGAACGTCAGCGAGGTGCCGGTGCTGTTGACCTGGACCGCACTGGCGTCGACGCGGGCGCCGCAGATGACGACCGTGGTGTCGGCGCCGCCGAGGTTCGTGCCGGCGATCGTGACCGCGGTGCCGCCGGCGGCCGGACCCCGGGTGGGTGTGAGGCTCGTGATCGCCGGGTCGGCGTTGGCGATCGCCTTCGGCGCCAGGGCGGTCGCGGAGGCGAGCATCGGCGGGCGGAGGCCGGTGGCCGGGGCTCGGTCGAAGGCGATCATCGGGGCGGCCAGGGCGGTGACGCCGGTCGGGAGTTTCGAGACCGGGGCGCCGGCCGGGGCGATGAGCAGCGGGTCCGCGGCGGCGAACTCTTCGGTCTGGTCGGGTTGCTGGATCGGGGCGCTGGCTTTTTCGGCGGACTGGATGGCGGCGGCCCGGTTGGCGAGGACGTTGGCTTGGGCTTGCTGAGCCGGGGTTTGCTGGGCCGGGTCTTCCTGGGCCGGGTCTTCCTGGGATGCGCCTTCCTGGGCCGGGGTGCCGGATTGGGCTACCCCGGAGGACGGGGCTCCGGATTGGGCCAGGATCGAGGAGGCCGGGGCGACGGGTTCGGTCCAGTCCGGGACGAGCGGGTCGCTGGAGGCGGCCTCGTCTTCGTCCTGGGGGTTGCCGGGTTGGTTCATGGCCACCGGGTGGGTGGCCGGGTTTTGCGGGGTGGTGATCGGGCCGGTGGAGATCGGGGTGCCGGTGCCCTTGGTCTGGGCTTCGGTTTCCGGGGCCGCGTTGGTCGCCGGCATTCCAAGGATGGAGCCGCCCGGCTCGGGCGGAACCGGCGCGGCGGCGCCCGGGGCGGTGACAGGTGCGCCAGAGGCCGGGGTGGCCGCCCCTGGGGCAGCGGCTGAGCCCGCGGCCAGCGGGGTGGTGGTCGGGTGGGTGGCGGGCGGGGCGGCGCAGGCGGCTTCGGCTAGGCGGATGGTGCCCAGGTCGATGGCGGACTCGCTGGCCGTCAGGGTTGCTTCCACGACGGCGCGGGCGCCGTCGGAGTCGGTGTGTTCTTGCTGGTGGATGGCGACGCTGACCTGCACGCCGTCGGCGGCGGTCACGGTCGCCGGGCCGGCGCCGACGTCGATCGGCGAGCCGCCGACCCGGAGGCCGGTCACCGAGACGTCGGTGCGCGGCTCGGAACCGCCGGCCGGCGGGCAGCTGACCTCGGCCCGGACCTGGTCGGCGGCGAGGATCGCGGTGCCCAGCGCGGCGACCTCGAGGCTCCCGAGCGCGGCGGTGGCGCGCGACTCGCTCGCGCCCCGGACGGCCTTCACCGTCGTAGCGGTGCCGTGCGCCGAGATCGTGCCCGAGTTGGCACTCACCGGGACCCCGCTGCGGCTCGCTTCACCCTCGTGCGCCGGGGCGTCGGCGGTGACGCCGCTCCGCGACAGCGCCATGAACCGCACGGTTCCGGCCCCGGAGCTGTCCGCCTCCACGGAGTCGCTCCCGCCGCCTCCGGCGGCGCGTTTCGCGCTCGCCTTCGGCGCCGATCGGGACACCAGCGCGGGGCGTGCTGCCTCCGAGGCCTCCTGCCCGGCCGGGTCGGCCGCGGATCCGGTCTTCGCGCCCGAGGCGCGCGCGCCCCGGTCCGCGCTATCCGGGTGCGCGCTATCAGCGACCGCGCCGCCCGTGCGCGCGCCGCGCGCCCGCGCGCCGTCGGCGGTCGCGCCGCCTGCCTCCGCGCCATCGACGGCCGCGCCGTCCACGCCCGCGCCGTCCACGCCCGCGCCGTCCACGCTCGCGCCGTCCACGCCCGCGCCGTCCACGCCCGCGCCGTCCACGCCCGCACTGTTCGCGCTCGCGACGTTCGCATTCGCGTTGTCCGCGCTCGGGCCGTTCGCATTCGCGCCATCGGCACCCGCGGTGTCCGCGCCACCAGCACTCGCGCCATCCGAAGACGCGCCGCTCGCGCTGTCCGCGTCCACCCCCGTGCCCGCGTCCACCCCCGTGCCCGCGTCCTCCACGGCGTCGGAAGCGGCCCGGCTCAACTCGGCAGAACGAAAGTCGACCGCCAAGACCCCGGCCGACGCATCGCCGGCCGCGCGCACCGACGGGTGCGCCAGAGCGCTCGACACCAACGGCGCCGACACCGTGTTCGCGCTCGCCGGACGCTCCGCCACCGCCAACACCAGCGCCATCGCACACGGCACCGCGACCAGCACCGCCTTCAGCCCGGTGTACAACCCGCCACTCATCCGAGCCCGAGGCGGCGTGTGCCGCCCCCGCGGATAACGCGTGCGACGCATCCTCGCCCCCCTCGGGTAACTCGTGCTCATCCGGACCACCGGCAGCGTGAGCCCCCGCGCACCCCAGACACACCCGGCGCCCAGCACCAACAGCACGACGCCTCCCAGCGCCAGCCCGTCGATGCCGAACCCCGTCACATCGGTTCCGGTCGTCGGCAGCCAGTTCGAGCCACCGGTGTGACGAACCGGCCGCTTCGTCCCGCCGGAATTCCCGCCGTTGTCGCCGGAATCCCCGCCGTTGTCACCGGAGCCCGGCTCCGCGGCCGCCGCGGCGAACGTCACCTCGGCATCGGTGCTGCCGTCCGGCGTGGTCAGCGTCGCGATCTGCTTGCCCGCCGGGCAGGCCGGCGCCACGAACGACGCGCTCGTGCCGTCGGCCGACACCGTGACGTCGGAGGCCGCGATCGTGTGTCCACAGATCACCACGGTGGTCTTGCCCGGGACGAAGTTCTGGCCGATGACCGTGACCTTCCCGCCCGGGTCGACCTTGGCCGGCTTCACGCTCGTGTCGACCGGCGGCTTGGGCGTCGGCGGCGTCCCGCCGTTGTCGCCCCCGCCGTTGTCCCCACCGCCGTTGTCTCCACCGCCCGTGTCTCCGCCGCCGGTGTCCCCGCCGCCGGTGTTCGCGGTGTAGTAGGTGTAGGTCAGCGGCTGCGCAGGCACGTTCCCGGTGGTGACGACCACGAAGACGTCACCGGCCGCGTGCGCGGGCGCGTCCGCGGTCAGCGTCTGGGCGTTCGTGACCTTCACGTTGGTGGCCGCGATCCCGTCGAACGTGACCGTCGTCGTGCTGTCGAAACCGGTACCGGTGATCGTGACGGTCGTCCCGCCGGTCGTCGGACCGGTCGTCGGCGTCATGCCGGTCGCCGACGGGCCGGCCGCGTACGTGACGTCCTTGGTGGACGCCGCGTCCTGGCCCGGCAGGATCACCTGGACGTCGGCGACGGTGCCGGCCGGGTTCGGCGGCGCCTTCGCGACGACCTGCGAGTTCGGCGACGTGGCGGCCGCCCGGAGCAGGCCCGCCGTCCGCACCGAGGACGACCCGCTGGTCATCGCCTTGGCCGACACCAGCGTTCCGGCCTGGCCGTTGAACGTGACCCCGATCGCGTCCTGCAGGTTGACGCCGTTGATCGTCACCAGCGTGCCGCCGGTGATGTTCGCGTACGGCGGCACGACCGAGGTGATCGCCGGCGGCGTGTACGTGATCGTCCCGGCCTTCTTCGTGCTCCGGTCCGAGAAGACCAGCAGCACGTCCCGAGGGCCCTGCTCGTGCGGCGGCGCGTTGACGGTCACCCGGGTGTCACTCGCCGAGACGTTGCTGCCCGCGAGGTTGTCGAAGACGACGCCGGTGACGCCGGCCATCCCGGTGCCGGTGATCGTCACCAGCGAGCCGCCGTACGTCGGGATCGACGCCGGGCTCAGCGACGTCGGCGTGGCCGCGTCGGACGCCGGCGGGACGGTCGCCGCGACGAACGTGTACCCGCCGGCCGACTTGGCGTCCGCGCCCGGCAGCGTCACGACGACGTCCACCGGGCCGGCCGGGTGGCTCGGCGTCGTCACGGTGATCGACTTGCCGTCGTTGGCCACGTTCATGTTCAGGCCGGCGATGCCGTCGAACCGCACCGCGGTCGCCAGCCCGAGCCCGGTACCGGTGACGGTCACGACCGTGCCGCCGTTGACCGTCCCGGAGTTCGGCGTGATCGCGGTGATCGTCGGCCCGACGTACGTCACCGTGCCGACCTTCTTGTTGCCGGCCGGGAACTCCAGTGTGACGTCGACGTCGCCGGCGTCCTCAGTGGCCGGGATCTTCGCGGTCAGCGACGTCCCCGCGGTGTTGACCTGGACGTCGGTCGCCGCGACCTTCCCCACGAGCACGCGGGAGACGTACTTCAGGCCGGTGCCGAAGATCTGCAGCGTCGTGCCACCGGAGGTGGCCGACGTCTCGGCCGAGAGCGTCGCCGTGGTCGAGCTGCCGTCGGCGAGGTAGGTGAACTTGGCCGGGGCCGGCGACTGGCCGGGCTCCTCGACCGTGATCGCCGCGTCGCCGACCGTGCCCGGCGGCGTCACGAACGCGATCCGCGTGCCGTCGTCGCTGGCCGTGAACTGAACCGGCTGACCGTTGATCTTGACGCTGGTCGCCGCGGCCAGGCCGGTACCGGTCAGCGTCACCGCCGTACCGCCCGACTCGACGCCGGTCTGCGGCGACACCGAGGTGATCGTCGGTGCGTCGTACTTCAGCGCCGGCGCGTCGATGCGGCCGCGCGGGAACACCACGACGACGTCGGCGGTGCCGTCACTCGACGGCGGCGCGGTGACGACGAGCGTCTTCCCGTCCGGGGAGGCGGACGTGATCGTCCCCGGGACCCCGTCGAACGTCACCTGGGTGGCGTCGTCGAGGCCGGTGCCGGTCAGCGTGACCGGTCCGCCGGACGCCGGGACCGACGCCGGGCTCAGCCCGGTCACCACGGCGCCGGTTCCGTCGGCGATGTAGGTGAACGTCTCCTTCGGAGGCGAGTCCCCGGCGTAGCGCAGGACGACGTCCGCGTCACCCGGCGTCCCCGGCGGGGTCGTGAACGTCATCCGGGTGCCGGCCGCGTTCACGGTCGGCTCGACGACGTTCCCACCGACGATGACGCTCTGGACGCCGCCGAGCGCGAACCCGTCGATCGTGATCTCGGTGCCGCCGGCGGCCGGACCGCTGTTCGGCGACATGCTCGTGATCGTCGGACCGCTGTAGTAGAAGCCGCGCGGCACCGTGCTCGACACCGAGCCGGTGGCGATCGAGGTCGTGAGCACGACGTCGGCCGGACCGGAGCCGGAGGCGGTGACGTCCGGGCTCAGCACCGTGAGCGAGGTGTCGGTGCCGCCGCTCAGGATCGTCGCGGGCTGCCCGCGGAACGTCACCGAGGTGACGTCGCCCAGGTTGGAGCCGGTGATGACGACGGTGGTGCCCCCGGCGACCGGCCCGAAGGCCGGCAGGATCGTGTCGACGACCGGCGCGTCGGCCGCGCGGTAGGCGTAGCTGGTCGCGAGCGTGGCGTCCCGTCCGGGCAGCTGGACGGTGACGTCGACGACCGCGGCGCTGTTCGTGGCCGGCGTCCGGGCGGTCAGCGTGTTACCCGAGCCGCTCACCGAGACGTCGGTGGCCGGCTGGCCGCCGACCAGCACCTTCTGGACGCCGGTGAAGCCGATGCCGGTGACCGTGATCAGCGTGTTGCCGGCCAGCGGGCCCTGCTGCGGGAAGACGCCGTAGATCGCCGGCGGGTAGTAGGTGATCGTGCCGGCCGCGGCCGTGCCGCCCGGGAACCAGATCGTCACCGGCACCGAGCCGGAGTCCTCCATCGGCGGCGCGGTGACCGTGATCTGGGTTCCGTTCGCCGAGACGACCAGGTCGGCGCCCTCGCCCGGTCCGACCTCGGGTCCGTCCACCGGCTTCGACCCGACCCCGAACGTCACCGCGGTCGCGCCGTCGAAGTTCGTGCCCTGCAGGGTCACGGTGTCGCCGGCGGTCGGGATGCGTCCCGGGCTGAGGCTGGTGACCGTGGTGTTGCTGCCGTCCGGCACGTACCGGTACGCGTCCTTGCGGACGGCGTCCAGGCCCGGCAGCGTCACGGTGACGTCGACCGATCCGGACGCGTGGGCCGGCGCGGTCACCCGCACCGCGGAGCCCGCCGGGTCGGCGTCGGTGATCGTCGCGGGCTGGCCGTCGAACGTCACCGCGTCGGCGTCGGCCAGGCCGCTACCGAGCACGGCCACGGTGTTCGCGCCCGACACCGAGCCGGACGCCGGGCTGAGCGCACGGATCACCGGCGCGACGTACTGCAGCTGAGCGGCCGACAGCGCGGACCCGTTCGGCGTCACGACCGCGACGTCGACCAGTCCGTCCACCTCGGACGCCGGAACGTTGGCGCGGACCTGGGTCGCGGTCGGCGTACCGACGATCGTCGCGGGCTTGCCGCCGATCGTGACCGAGGTAGCACCGTCCAGATTGGTGCCGGTGAGCGTGATGACCTCGTCGCCGGCCGTCGGGCTGGACGTCGGCGACATCCCGGTCACGGTCGGCGGCGGCAGCGGCGAGTACGTGTACCCGCCGACCCGGGTGGCGTCCAGGCCGGGCAGGACGACGACGACGTCCACCGTGCCGGCCGCGTGCGCCGGCACGGTCGCGGTCACGGTGCCGTTCTGGTCCACCGCGAAGTCCGTGGTGGGCTGGCCGTCGACGGTGACCGCGGTCGCGGCGCCGAGGCCCTTACCGGAGATCCGGATCTGGGTGCCGCCGTCGACGTACCCGCGGTCGGGCGCGACCTGGGTGATCGACGGGCCGACGTACACCGCGGTGCCGCCGGGGTAGGTGCCCTTCGGGAACTGGGTGACGACCGGGGCCGGGCCGGCCGACTCGCGGGCCGGCGCGGTGGCGGTCAGCGTGGTGCCGTCCGCGCTCACCGAGACGTTCGTCCCGGGGGTGCCGCCGAACGTGATCCCGGTCGCGCCGGTCAGGTTGGTGCCGGTGACCGTCACCTGCCCGCCGGACGTGGCCACCGACGGCGCGACGTTGGTGACGGTCGTGTTGGAGCCGTCGGCCACGTACGTGTACGTCAGCGGGTCGGGGTCGGAACCGGCGACGTCGACCTCGACCTTCGCCGGGCCCGCCTTGCCCGCCGGGGTCGTGAACACCAGCGTGGTGTCGTTGACCTTCTGGAACGTCACCGGGGTACCGCCGACCCGCACCTGGGTCGCGGTGCCCAGCAGCGTGCCCTTGAGCGTCACGCTGGTGCCGCCCGCGACCACCCCGTTGTCCGGGGTGATCGACGTGAGCTTCGGCCCCTCGTACGTGTAGCCGTTGGGCAGGATGCCGGTGCCGGCCGCCGAGGTGACCGCGATGTCGGCCGGTCCGGTCTGCTCGGACGGCGGGGTCGTCACGGTCAGGTTCGTGTCCGAGTTGACGGTGAAGTTCTGCGCCGGCGTGCCGTCGAACGTCACCGCGGTCGTGCCGGTGAAGTTCGCGCCGGTCAGCGTGATCGTCTCGCCGCCCCCGGACGAACCGGTGTCCGGCACCACCGCGCTGACCCGCGGAGCGAGCGGCTCCACGTACCCGTAGCCGCCGGTCGAGGTCGCGTCGGCGCCGGGCAGCTCCACGACGACGTCGACCAGGCCACCGCTGTGGGCCGGCGAGGTGACGGTCAGGCCGGTGGACGTGACCTGGAGGTTCGTCGCCTCGATGCCGTCGAACGTGACCCGGGTCGCGGCGCTCAGCCCGGTGCCGGTGATCGTCACCGTGTCACCGCCCGCGGTCGGGCCCTGGGCCGGCCGGATCGAGGCGATCTTCGGCGCGGTGTACGTGATCGGGTCGGCGGTGACCTTGCCGGCCGGGAACGTGAGGACCACCGGGGCGTCGCCGGGCTTGTCGGTCGGCGGCGCGGTGAACGTGATCGACGTGTCGGTGGCCGAGTACGTGGTGATCGGGACGCCGTTGACCGAGACGGCGGTGACGTCGCCGAGCCCGGAGCCGGTGATCGTCACCGGTCCGCCGCTGGTCGGCAGCGTGTCCGGGGAGACGTCGGTGATCGTCGCGCCCGAGCCGTCGTTCTGGTACGTGTAGCCGTTCGTCGAGGTGGCGTCCGCGCCCGGCAGCACGACGACGACGTCGACCGGGCCGGGGGCGTGGGCCGGGACCGTCGCCTGGATGCCGGTGCCGGCCGTGTTCACGGTAAAGTCGGTGACCGACTTGCCACCGAACGTGACGTCGGTGGCGCCGGTGAAGTTCGTGCCGGTGATCGAGACCGTGGTGGTGCCCGCGGCCGGGCCGCTCACCGGGTTGATGCCGGTGATCGTCGGCGGCTGGTAGGTGATCTTGCCGGCCTGGGCGGTGCCGAGCGGGTACTCGATCACGACCGGGACGTCGCCGCCGGTCTCGCGGGCCGGGGCGGTGACCGTGATCGTGGTGCCGGCCGGGTTGATCGTCATTCCGGTGCCGGCGATGCCGTTGAACAGCACGTCCGAGGCGCCGGTCAGGTTGGTGCCGGTGATCGTCACCTTCTTGCCGGACGTCGGGATCGGGCTCGGGTCGATGCCGCTGACCGTCGCGGCCGAGCCGTCGTAGAGGTACGTGTAGGTGAGCGGCGCCGGGTCGGCGCCGGTGACCTGCACGGTCACCGGGGCGTCGCCGGGCGTGCCGGCCGGGACGTTGAAGACGATGTCGGTGTTGGTGCGGCTGATGATCGTGCCCGCGTTGTCACCGACCTTCACGCTGGTGACCGTGGCCAGACCGGTTCCGGTGAGCGTGACGTTCGGGCTGCCCGACTGGGGTCCGGAGCTCGGGTCGACGGCGGTCAGCGTCGGGCCGACGTACGTGAAGCCCTGCGGGAGCGCTCCGGACGTGTTGTCCGAGGTCTTCAGCGCGATGTCCACCGGCCCGGTCTTCTCCGAGACCGGCGTCCGGACCGTGACCGACGTGGCGGTCGGGCCGCTGACGATCGTCGCCGGCGTCCCGCCGACCGTGGCCGCGTTGACGTTGCCGAAGTTCGTGCCGGTGATCAGCAGGTCGGTGCCGCCGACCGTCGATCCGCTGGTCGGCGACACGGTCGACGGCGACGGAGCGCTCGGCGCCTGGTACGAGTAGCCGTTGCTCAGCGTCGCGTCCAGGCCGGGCAGTGAGACCACCACGTCGACGACGCCCGGCGCGTGGGCCGGCGCGTTCGCGGTGATCGACGTCCCGTCGGCGCTGACCTTGACGTTCGTCGCCGGAGCACCGCCGAACGTGACGCCGTCGGCGCCGGTCAGGCCCTTGCCCGAGATCGTCACCGCGGTGCCGGCGGTCTCCGGGCCCTGCGACGGCACGACCGCGTCGACGCTTGGCGCGAGGTAGGTGTAGTTGCCCCCGTTCACGGTGCCGGCCGGGAACACCACGGTGACCGGCACCGCCCCGGCCTTCTCCGAGCTGGGGATCGTCCCGGTGATCTGGGTGCCGTCCGGGCTCACGACGACGTTGGTCGCGGCCGTGTCGCCGATCTTCAGGCCGGTGGCGGCGCCGAGCCGGGATCCCGTCACCGTGACCTTCGTCCCGCCGGACGTGTAACCGGACGACGGCGACGGCGGGTTGACGGTCGCGTCCGAGCCGTCGGCGAGCGCGGTGAACGTGAGCGGCGGCGAACTGCCGCCGCCGGCCGAGGTGACGACGACGTCCTGCGGTCCGACGGTCATCTGCGGGGTGGTGAACGTGACCTGGGTGCCGTCGCTGGAGACGTTCGTGACGGTGGCCGGCGTGCCGCCGACCGTCACCGACGTGTTGCCCTGGACGAAGCCGGATCCCTTGACCGTGACCGAGGTGCCACCGGACTGCTTGCCCGACGGCGGGTCGAGGCTGGTGGCGACCGTGGCCGGCACCGCCGGCTTCTGGCAGGTGGCGGTCGCGATCGCGATCGTGCCGAGGCTGACGTCGATGCCGAGGTCGGCGGTCAGCCTGAGCGCGATCGACAGCGCGGTCGCGTTCGCGGAACTGGCGGTGGTGTTCTCGACCCGGGAGACGGTCGCGCCGAGCTTGGCGTTGAGCAGACCGGGCACCGAGACCGTGAGGCCGGGGATGATCTGGGGCGCGCCGGCCGAGACGTTGACGGTCTTGCCGAGGACGCTCACCCCGGCCAGCGACGTCTTGACGGTCTGGGCCCCGCTGGTCGGGCAGGTCGCCTCGGCCGAGATCACGCCGTTGGCGCCGGTGTCGAGGATCGACGCGCCCAGACCCTTGATGCTGATGCCGCTGATCTGTGACCTGGCCGACGAGCTCACCGTCGAGCGGGTGGCGGTGATCGAGTCGACCTTGGCCCCGATCTGCACCGCCGAGGCCGCGTCGGTGCCCAGGTTGACCGTGGTGTCGGTGGCGGTTCCCCCGTTGGCCGGTGCGTCGGCCTTACCGAGGACCGTGTTCAGCGTCAGCAGCTGGAGACCGGCGACCTTGGCGCCCAGCCCGACGACGATGCCGCGCGCGGCCGCATCGCCGGACGCCGCTTCCGCGCGACCGCTCGGCACCTGCCCCAGGACACCGCCGAGCAGAAGGACGGCCATCACCACGCCGAACCAACGCAGTATCGAGCCCCGCCCCCACCGACGGGCCGAAATCGCCAGTTGCATAAAGGCAACGTACGAAATAAATCAATAGCCCGGTAAGTGAGCAAACGGGTGCAATTCAGGTGCAGAAATGGTGCGTTATCCGCGCGCGTACATCACGTCGGTCGCACACACTTCGAATCCGAGGTTGTAATACAAATTGACGGCCCGCGGATTTGATTCGTCGACGTAGAGGGTGCCCTCGGTGGCGCCGGCGCGGGCCAGGTACTCCAGGCCGGCGATCGTGAGCGCCTTGCCGAGCTTCAGGCCCTGCGCGTCCGGGTCGACGCCGACGACGTAGACCTCACCCTCCGGCCCTGGCGTCCCGTCCGCGGTGAGCTCCCGCTTCGTCCAGTGGAACCCGAGCAGGTCCCGCGGGTCGTCCGCCCGGACCGCGAGCAGGAAACCGGCCGCGTCGAACCACGGCTCGCGCTGGCGCAGCTCGAGGTCGTTCTGCGTCCATTTCCCCTGCTCAGGGTGGGTGGCGAAGGCTCGCGCGTTCACGCGCAGCCAGGCTGCGTCGTCCGTCCCCACGACGAACGACCTCAGGCGGACGCCGTCCGGCAGCGCATACGGCGGAAGCGGACGGGTGAGCGGCCGGCACATCTTGAACAGCACCCGGGAACGTTCGAGCCGCAGCGTGCGGGCCAGCGCCTGAGCGGCCGGGTGATCGCCGTGGGCCCAGATCGCGAGCGGGGTGTCGACCGTGTCGAGAACCGCGTCGACGAGTTGCCGTCCGAGGCCTTTTCCGCGGTAGGCAGGATGTATTACCACTTCGGCCGACGCATTCTCGGCCTTGGTGATTTGTGCGTAGCCGACGATTCCGGCGTCGCCCCGGACGAAGAGATGTACGACGTCCGGATAATCGTCGGGATTGCGCAGCGCCAATTGCGTCTGCTCGGAAAGCGGACCGACGCCGTCCGTCGCGGTGGCCGCGTCGGCCAGCGCGAGAACGGCGTCGGTGTCTTCCGGAGTGTGGTCAGACAACAGTGAGGACCGGCTCGTGGTCGGGCAGCGTGCGGGGCGGCGGCGTCACGAACTTGTAGCCGACCTGGCGGACCGTGCCGATCAGCGCCTCGTGCTCGCTGCCGAGCTTGGCGCGCAGACGTCGTACGTGTACGTCGACCGTGCGCGTACCACCGAAGTAGTCGTAGCCCCAGACCTCGCGCAGCAGCTGGTCGCGGGTGAACACGCGGCCGGGGTGCTGGGCCAGGAAGCGGAGGAGCTCGAACTCCTTGTACGTGAGGTCGAGCGGGCGGCCCTTGATACGGGCCGAGTACGTCTGCGGGTCGATGACCAGCTCGCCGGCCCGCACGACACCCGGCTCGTCGTCGGCGGCCTCGTTGCCGTTCTTGCCGGTGGCGAGGCGGAGCCGAGCCTCGACCTCAGCCGGACCGGCGGAGGTCAGCAGGATGTCGTCGACGCCCCACTCGGCGTTGAGCGCGACCAGCCCACCCTCGGTGAGCACGGCGAACAGCGGAACGGTCAGGCCGGTCGTCCGGAGCAGGCGACAGGTGGAGCGGGCCCCGGCCAGGTCGCCACGGGCGTCCACCATGACGGCGTCGGGGGTCGGGCCCCCGAGCAGCGCCTTGAGGTCCCGAGGTGCGGTCCGGACGGTGTGTCCCAGAAGATCCAAGGCAGGGAGGACGGTTGCGGCTTCGGCTTCGACGCCTGCCGTCATGAGGAGGATTTCCATGGGCCACCTCCGGGTGATCGGTCCGGTTGGGCGGCGCTGCCCAGGTCAGCCCCGGGATCGAAGGCCCGGAGCGTTACGAGGAGGATAACAACAGTGGACCTCGGGAAGCCGGTGCTCCTCCTCACAGAGGATCAACTTCATCTGTTCGGATCGTGGTGGTCGGCCGCATCGGCAGGCGATTCGAGCACCTTGATCGTTTTCGTCCCGGGTTTCACCGGGCACGCGCGTGTTGCCGCCGTGCGTCGATTGGTGGTCCGGCTCCGACGCCGTGCCGACATCCTGGTCGTCGAACTGCGCGGCCACGGACGCAGCGAGGGTCGCTCGACGATGGGCACGAGCGAGGTCCTGGACGTGGCCGCGGCGGTCGAGTGGGGACGGCAGCGCGGCTACCGGCGGGTCGTCACGGTCGGGTTCTCGTTCGGCGCGGCGGTGGCGCTCTGCCACGCGGCCCTGCGCCGGAGCCCGGACGAGCGGGTGGACGCGGTCGCCGCGGTGAGCACGCCGTCGCGCTCGTTCGTCCGGGACACCCCGTCGATGCGAGCCGTGCACGTGCTGGTCGAGAGCGTCCCCGGGCGGATCGTCGCCCGCACGATCTTCAAGGTGCGGCTGGGCCCGGTGACGTCCGACGTCCCGCCGCAGCCGCTGGAACTGATGCCGCTGATCGCCCCCACGCCCGTTTTGCTGGTGCACGGCCTGGCCGATCACTACTTCCCGATCGAGCACCCGCTGGCGCTGGCCGCGGCGGCCGGGGACAACGCGACGGTCTGGCTCGAACCCGGCTTCGCCCACGCCGAGAACCGCCTGCCAGTGGCGCTCGCCGACCGCCTGGGGTGGTGGCTCTCGGAGGCGGGCGTCCCGACCGCCCGGTGATTACGAGGAGTGGAGACAGGGTCTGGCACGATCTGGGTCGTGCAGCCGCGCCCCAACTCGGAACCTGACGTGGATCAACCGGACGATCTTCCGGCCCTCCCCGTCCGCTCGGGGCGCGCCAAGGGCCCCGCCGCGGTCGCCGGGCTGACCGCGCTGGTCGCCGGCGCGGTGCTGGCCGGGGCCTCGTTCGCCGGCCCGGTGCCGTACGCGATCGCGATCCTGGCCGGGCAGCTCGCGCTGGTCGGCGCCTGGTGCGCGGTCACCCGTCCGCCCGGGTTGGCGGGCACGGCCGTCGTCGGGGCGCTGACCGCGATCGCCGCCGACGTCGTCGCGCTGGCCACCGGTGAGCGCGGAGCCGGTCCGCTGGTGGCGGTGCTCGCCTGCGCATTCGGCGCCACCACGTTCACCCAGCTCGCCCGGGGCGCCGCGCGACGCAACGTCACCGAGGCGTTCGGCGGCACGCTGACCGTGGCGGTGGCCGCGATCGCGCTCGCCGCCACCGTGATCCTGCGACGCGTCGAGGGCGCGGACCTGGTGGCGCTGATCGTGCTGGCCGCCGCGCTCGGCATGGTCGTGGCCCGGGTGACCGACCTGGTGCTGCCGCACCCGGCGGTGCGCCCGGAGGTCCCGCGCGGGCTGGTCGGGCTCGGGCTGGGCAGCGCGCTCGCGGCCGGCGGCTCGGCGCTGGCCGCCGCGTACTGGCTCGACCTGTCGGTCGGTGCGGCCACGCTGGTCGGTTGGCTGGTGGGCACCGCGGCCGTGCTGGCCGACCTCGGCGTCGACCTCGCCCGGGCCGGCCGGCTGGCGGCCGGCAGCCGGGTGACCGGCGGCACCGCCGGGGCCGCTCTCGGCCCGCTGGTGGCCCTCTGCGTGGCCGCGCCGATCGGCTACCTCGTGGGGCTCACGTTGTGACCGAGGTATTACGTCCTACCTACCTACTGAGCACTCCGGAGGAAACAGGTGGCCGAGAGGCGACGACGGGCCGTCGGGTGCCTGACGATCCTGCTGGTCCTGGCCATCATCGTCTGCGGGGTGGGCGTGTTCGCCGACCGCGCGCTGGCCAACGTGGTCGAGAAGCGGCTGAACACCGCGGTCGCCGACAACCTGCGCAACAACGGCACGCCGGCCGCGAAGACCGACGTCCAGGTCGTCGGGTTCCCGTTCATCACCCAGCTGCTCTCCGGTGATTTCGACGGCGGCGACGTCCACCTGACCACGGTCAAGACCCCCGAGGCGACGATCGACAAGGTCGACCTGAAGCTCCGGGACGTCACGATCCCCCAGGACGTCCTGCGTGGCGCCCAGCCGCACGACATCACGGCCAAGACCGTCACCGGCACCGGACAGCTGTCGGTCGGCGAGATCGCCCGCCGCTTCGACCTGAAGGGGCTCAAGCTGCAGAGCGCCGGCTCGGCCGTCCGGGCCTCGCTGCCGATCGAGGTCCCGGTCGTCGGCACGGTCGACGTCAGCGCCGACGTGACGCCGAAGCTCGACGGCAACCAGCTGACGTTCGACGTCGCGAACGTCAGCGCGGCCGGCGTCGACGTGCCGAACTCGGTCGTCCGGCAACTGACGAACCAGTTCGCGAAGCCGGTCGAGCTCGCGCTGCCGTTCGCGGTGAAACTCGACCGGGTCAGCGCGAGCAACGGCACGCTCACGGTCTACGGCAGCGCGGCCGATGTCCCGGTCGTGAAATAGGCCGGGCCCCGGCCGGTGTTGGGCGGTCATGGACCTCGGGGTGCGGGTGCTGGTCTTACTGGCGGTGCTGGTGGTCGCGACCGCCGGTGGCCTCGTCTGGCGCGCCCGCAACGGCCGGGTCCGCAGCACCGCTGACGAGGGGACGCACATGTGGGAGGAACTGGGCATCCGGCCCGAGGCCGCGGCGGTGACCCTGGTGCAGTTCTCGTCCGCGTTCTGCGCGCCCTGCCGCGCCACCCGCCGGATCCTGACCGACGTCGCCGGGCGCCTGCCCCAGGTGCAGCACGTCGAGGTCGACGCCGAATCCCACCTGGACGCCGTGCGCGCGCTGGACGTCCAGAGCACCCCGACGACGCTCCTGGTGGACCGAACCGGGCGGATCGCCGGGCGGGCGGTCGGGCAGCCCCGGCGGGACGACGTTCTCAAAGCGATCGGCCCTTTCCTCTCAGACCAGTAGGAATTGCACGCCGGTGCACTAGTTGTCCCGCACACCAGGAGTAGCATCCCAAATTCCGAGACAGCCCAGCTCGGGGGTTTGCTACGCTGGCCAGCATGAGCTCCCTGCTCACCAAGCGCCGCGCGGTGGACCTGTGCCGCGTCGGTAGCTGCCTGTGTCCCCCGGCCTGACGCCGGGCGATGCTTCCTGCGTGACCGTCGCCCTGACCCCCCGCACGTGGACGTCAGGAGAGTCATGTCCCCACCTTTACGGCCGGCTTCGGTCGACCCGCGCGGCCCGCGTTTCGCCGCCTGGGTGACGACCGTCGTCCTCGCAGTCGTCCTACTCACCGGCAGCGGCTGGCTCCTGGCCGCCCAGACCCTGGTGTTCGCGCTCGGCGCGTTCGTCGGGCTGGGTGCCGCTCCCTACGCAGTGCTCTACCGGACGCTCGTCGCCCCTCGGCTGGCTCCTCCGGCCGAGCGCGAGGACGCCACCCCGGTGCAGTTCGCTCAGGGTGTCGGCTTCGCGTTCGCGCTGGTCGGCACCATCGGTTACCTCACCGGCGCCCCGCTGGTCGGTGTCGTGGCCACCGCAGCCGCCCTGATCGCCGCGTTTCTCAACGCCGCGTTCGGGCTCTGCCTCGGTTGTCTCGCGTACCTTCGCGGTCGACTGCTAATCCACCACCTCACCCGCCACACACGAAGGAGTGTCTGAATGAGCCGCGAGTCCGCGCTCGTCTCGACCGACTGGGCCGAGAAGAACCTCAACGCCGAGAACACGGTCTTCGTCGAGGTCGACGAAGACACCACGGCGTACGACAACGGGCACATCCCCGGTGCGATCAAGCTCGACTGGAAGACCGATCTCCAGGACCCGGTGCGTCGCGACTTCGTCAACAAGGAGCAGTTCGAGGCCCTGCTCTCCAGCAAGGGCATCGGCAACGACGACACGGTCGTGCTCTACGGCGGCAACAACAACTGGTTCGCGGCCTACGCCTACTGGTACTTCAAGCTCTACGGCCACGAGGCCGTGAAGCTGATCGACGGCGGCCGCAAGAAGTGGGAGCTCGACGGGCGCGAGCTCGTCAAGGACGTGCCCTCGCGGGCCGCCACCTCCTACACCGCCCAGGAGCAGGACACCTCGATTCGGGCGTTCCGCGACGAGGTCGTGTCCGCGATCGGCGTCCAGAACCTGGTCGACGTCCGGTCGCCCGACGAGTTCTCCGGCAAGCTGCTCGCGCCGGCGCACCTCCCGCAGGAGCAGTCGCAGCGCGGTGGCCACATCCCGACCGCGCTCAACGTCCCGTGGAGCAAGGCCGCCAACGAAGACGGAACGTTCAAGTCCGACGACGACCTTCGTAAGCTCTACGGCGAGGTCGGCCTGGACGACAGCAAGGACACGATCGCGTACTGCCGCATCGGCGAGCGCTCGAGCCACACCTGGTTCGTGCTGCGCGAGCTGCTGGGCCACCAGAACGTCAAGAACTACGACGGTTCGTGGACCGAGTACGGTTCGCTGATCGGCGTCCCGATCGAGAAGGATGTCTGAGTATGTGCGGAGCACCTGAGCAGGGCAACGACCTGAGCACCGAGGGCATCGACACCACCAAGGAGACCGTGATCCAGGGTGTCGTGACCGCCGGTGACGGTTCGCCGGTGCCCAGCGCGTTCGTCCGGTTGCTCGACTCGACCGGCGAGTTCACCGCCGAGGTGGTGTCGTCGGCGACCGGGCAGTTCCGCTTCTTCGCGGCGCCGGGCGAGTGGACGGTGCGAGCACTGCACGCCAGCGGCAACGGCCAGACCGCCGTCTCCGCCGACAAGGGCGTCAACCAGGCGAGCCTCGTGCTGGTCTGAGTCAGCAACGAAAGCGCGCCCGGCGGTACGCCGGGCGCGCTTTCGCGTCACCGGGGACAAGTCGGACGGTATTCCAGATCCCGGATCGTCTCTTTCCACTCCTGCTCGGAGAACCCCCCGGCCGCGGCCGCGCACGCCGCCGGTACCACCTGCTCGCCGTACTGGTGCAACTGCCGCCGCACGTTCCAGACCCACGATGTGGTGTCGCGCCCGGTGACCACGACCGTCGAGCCGTCCAAGCCGAAGGCGACGTCGGTGACGCCGTCCGTCGGACCGCTCAGCGCCACGATCTCCGGCACATCCGCCGGGTTGGTGACGTCATAGAGCTTCGTCGTCGGGCCATTGCCCACAGCGGCCAGAGTCCGGCTGTCCGGGCTGAACGCGATCTCCGAGATCGGCCCGGCGGGATTCGTGATCGTCCCGATCCGCTGTGACCACGACGTCCCGCTCCAGAGAATCACCTGGCCGTCGTGCGTCATCGCCAGCAGGCGTCCGTCGGGGCTGAACGCGAGCCGACTCACGTTGCCGTCGCCGGTCTTCGTGGTACGGATCAGCGTTGGGCGCGCCGGGTCAGAGAGGCGCCAAAGGCGGAACGACTTGTCCTCGCCGAGTGTCGCGAGCGTGCGGCCGTCTGGGCTGAAGGCGACCGCGCTGGTTCCGAGCCGCTCGTGGGTGGCGCTTCCGGGCAGGACCGCGATGCGGGTGGCGTGGCTGGTGTCGGTCACCCGCCAGACCAGGACGTGCCCGTCGGCCGCGGCGGCGGCGAGCAGGTCGCCCCGGGCACTCAGCTCGACGTCGTCCCCGCCGGTGAGCCTCGCCGTGTCGACCAGCGGTAGGAACGCACCCGGCACCGGCGCCGCCGGAGTGCTGGCGTCCCAGAGCACGACTCCGCCCGAGCCGATCGCGGCCAACCGTCGTCCGGATCGATCGACGGCGAAATCCGCGACCAGGAAGTAGTTCTCGTTCGGGTCCTCCTGGATCGCGCGAAGTCGGGTCGAGCGCAGACCTTCGGCCGTCCAGTAGAAGATCCGGCGGCCGGATCCCCCGGCTGCGTACACGCCGTCCCGCAGCGCCGCGACCGTGAACAACCCGGTCGACCCGGCGGCTTGGCTTTCGGTCGGCCGGAACATCGCGCCGACCGGCGTCGGATCGCGCGGATCCCAGAACAACGTATCGGAACCGCTCGTGGCCAACGTGGTGCCGGCCGGGTTGACGGCGACCTGGAAGACCGCGGAGGTACTGCCGCGAAGGACCCCGACCGGGCGGCCGGCCGGGAGCTCCCAGAGCCGCACGGTCTGGTCGAGGCTGCCGGTGGCCATCAGGTCGGAGTGCGGAACGAAGACGATCGACGCGACCGTGTTGCTGTGCCCTCGCAGCGTCGTGAGCAGCCGGGGGCGGCCCGGCCGCTGAACGTCCCAGATGTCGACGGTCGAGTCGGCCTTCCCGACCGCCAGCCGCCGGTCGTCGGCGCTGAACTCGACGGCGAAGACCCGGTCGGAGGCGTTGAATTCGCTCGAGGGACCCGGAAACCCGCCGAGTCCCCGAGGATGACGGGGATCGGCCAGGTCCCACAGCCGCACGCCGGTCCCGTCCCCACCGACGGCCAGCAGGCGTCCGGAGTGGCTGAACTGCACCGCCCCCGTCGCCGTGTAGATCGACTCGACCTTCGCGTCGGAGGGGAGCGTCGCCACCCGGACGGGCGCGGTCGGCTGCGCGATGTCCCACAGCGTGACGGCTTTGCCGGCGTAAGCAGCGAGATAACGGTCGTCCGGCGAAACTGCCACCCCCTCGATCACGTTGTCCGGGGGGATCGGCACGATGCTCGTCGTTCGCGGGTGCCGCGGATCGCGGACGTCGATCAGCGCGACCCGGCGTTCGTCGACACCGTGATCGAACCCCAGCGCGATGAACGTCCCGTCGTGGGAAACGGCGGGCCGCGTCTGCGCCGCGATCGCGAGCGTCGCCAGCAGCGTCGGGCGCCCCGGTCTGCTGACGTCCCAGAGCCGCAGCCCGACCTTCGGGTCGTAGCTGGTTTCAGCCAGCATCCGGCCGTCCGGACGGTAGGCGACGCCGAGCGAGCCGTTGGGCCCCGCCGCCGGAATCGAGCCGATCAGTGCAGTGCGGCGCATCAGGACCGAGAGCGAGACGGCCGACTCGATATCCGGGCTGATCTGGCGCGCCGCGACGCCCAGCTTGAGCGCGGTGACCGGGTCGTACGCCAATGCGGAGTCGGCCCGGGTGAACAGTTCGCGGGAGACAGCGGCCAGGCGTTGCGACTCGACGATTTGCTGTTGCCGCTGGGCCGCCAGCTGCTGGGTGACCGCGTACCCGGCCACGACGACGGCGACGACCAGCAGAAGCGAGAGGACGCCGGCGATCCGGCCACGCCGGAACCGCTCGCGCCGCACGCTCGCCGACAGGAATTCGCGGGTGTCCACGGCGAGCTCCAGCTGGGTCTCCATCCGCCGCCGACCCGTCCGGACGCCCAGGTCGCGCAAGGCGGCCGCCAGCCGGTTGCCGTCCCACAGGTCGGCGGCCTGGCGATCGTTCCGCCGCCAGATCTGGGCCGCCCGGTCAGCGTTCTGCTGCGCCCGCAGCGCCTGCGCCCGCTCCCGGATCGCCGCGTCCAGCGGTGGCCAGGCGGTGAACAGCGCCTCGTGGGTCACGCCGTACCAGGTGGCCGGGGTGTCCGATCGATCGACGCTGGTGCTCACCAGCCGGGCGTCCACGAAGTGGTCGAGGACCTGGGCCGACTCGGGCGCGAGCACGCTGCGGTCAGCCCGACGGCGGGTGGGCCGGTCCTCCGGATCCAGGTGGACGAGCCGGTCGACGAGAATTGCGACGATCTCGTCGCGGCTGCGCCCGGTGATCCCGGTGGCCCGGGCGATCGCGGTCTCCGCTTGATCGCTGAGCGCCCCGCGGACGCCGCCCATCCGCTCGTACGAGGTGGTCGACAACTCGTCGCCCCGGCTGGTGTCCCGGGCCAGCCGAGCGAGCGTGAAGGCCAGCAGCGGCAGGGCCTCGCCGCTGCCGGTGTCGGCCACCAGGCGATCGGTGAGATCGCGGCTGACCCGGAGGCCGGCTCGCTCGGCCGGCTCCTCGATCACCGTGCGCAGCGCCTCGCTGGTGAGTGGCCTCAAAACGTACGTGCCGAGGTCGACCGAGGCGAACTCGGGACCGGACATCACCGTGGCCAGGTACTCCGCGCGCGCGGTGCCGAGCACCTGCACGCGCCCTCCGGCGACCGCCGCCCGGATCGCGGCACCCAGCATGACCCGATCGTCGTGAGGAGTGCGGAGGAGAAGCTCCTCGAGCTGATCGAGCACCAGCAGCAGGCGCCGGCAGCCGTGCTCGTCCAGCAGGTCGTCGGTCAGGTCGAGTAGGCCGTCCGGCCCGGTGAGACGGGCCAGCAGCTCGCTGGGCTGCACGTCGGTGAGCGTGGCCAGCGATCGGGCCAGCGCGCGCAGGGCACTCACCCCGCCCTCCGGACCAACGACCGGCGCCACCAGCCAACCCTGTTCGCGGGCCAGCGCCGGAGCCACCCCGGCCCGTACCAGCGACGACTTACCGCACCCGGACGGCCCGACGACGATCAGGCCCGGCGTCAGCGGAACTGCGCGGAGCCGCTCGGACACCTCCTTGATCTCGACCGATCGCCCGCAGAAGACCGAGACTCGGCTGCTGTCGAAGGCCGCTAGCCCGGGATATGGCGAAAGGTCGTCCTCCCAGCCCCAACCGCCGACCGCGTCGAGCCGGGCCAGGGTCGCCGCGAGCCGGATCGCGGCGGGACCGTCGGCTTCGCGGGGAAAGTCCACGTACTGCACGGTCGACGGAAGCAGCGGGTGAAGCGCGCCGGCCTCGAGTCGTACCGGAACGACGAGACATCCGCGTGACGCGGCCACCGCGATCTCGGCGGCACACCAGTTGGATTCGGTGTACGCGGCCGAAAGCAGCGCGACGACGGCGTCGGCCCGTCGTAACTCCCGGTGGAGCCACGAGACCCAGTCCGCCCCGCCGGGCGTGCCCCCGACCGGCTCGTCGGCCAGAAAGACCGTGTAGCCCAACCCGGCCAACCACTCGTGGATGCGGCCGGCCGCATCCCGATCGTCCGACGCGTGACTGACAAAGACCCGCAACCCCACCCGAGCGCCCCGATCCCCCAACCGAGCTGTGTCCACTCGGGATTATCGAGCGGCCACGCATGAGCCGGCGATCGGATGTTCATACCTTCCTTCGGTCGAGACCGACCTCCTACCCTGGTCACATGACCGGCAGGCGCGACGACGCGCCCCGGGACGACGCCCACCACAGCAGTGCGCCCGCCTATTGGGACGAACTGGACGAGTCTGGTGAGGCTTCCGTCCCGGGCACCGACGTGCTGAGTACGAGCGTCTGGGAGCAGGCACGGCCTCGCCGGCGGCGTCCGCCTGAGGAACGTCCGGACGACGAACCGGAAGCCGACGACGATGGCCAGCAACCGGAGACGGAGCAACCGACCTCGGTCGGCCGGCTGGAGGCCTGGGCCCGCGCCCGGTCGGCCCGCCTGCGCTTGATCGCCGCGGTCGCCGTCGGCCTCCTCCTCGGGGGCGCGGCCATCCACAGCTGGGACGCCGAGCAGGCGGCCGCCGAGCGTCGGGACCGGATCGTGCTCGGCGCGCGGGTCGCGCAGGACGCGGCCAGCAGCGCGAACTGGACCGGCGCGCGGCAGCCCTGGACGCTGCGGGTGGTGATCTCGAACCTCGGGCCGACCGAGGTCCGGATCCGGGCCGCGCGCCTGGACGACTCGCGGTACCGGTCCGGGCTGCGGACGGTCAGCCAGGGCGTGAAGGTCAGGACCGGCCAGGAGACGTGGATCTCGATGGACGTCTCGCACTCGTGCGCCGGCCCGTTGAACGCACCGCGCAAGATCCTGCTGTCGGTGTCGATCGCGGGCCGGCCCGAACGGGACGTCGCGGTGACCCTGGCCGACGACAACACGCTGTTCGTGGACACCGCGCGGAACAAGTGCCAGGGGCCGGAGAGCGACTTCTGGACCAACGCCGAGCTGGCCGGCTCCCCGGCCGAGCTCCGGGACGAGATCGTGATCCCGTTACGGATCCGGCAGGAGAGCGACAGCGGTCTGGCGATCCGGGAGATCCGGACCGCGACGCCCGGCCTGTCGGTCGTGGCCGCGCCGCTGCCGGCCGGGTTCGTCGAGGACGTCACTCCGCGGATCACGCTGCGCTGGTCGGTCGCCGACTGCGGGCTGGCTCGGCGCCTCAACTACGCCGAGATCGCGGTCACCGCGACCGTTCAGCTGCGGTCGAGCGGTGAGTCGATCAAACCGACGGTCGTGCTGGACGCGAACGCCGTGCTGGCGATCGTCCGGTTCATCACCCGCAAGTGCGGCTGACGAACCGTCCTAATAGACCAGGGCCTGGGCGTTGTCGGCGAGGACCTCCTCGACGAAGACGGCCGCGCCGGCGATGCGGACGCCCGGCAGGACGTCGGCCTCCTCGATCGACCGGCGGGCCGCGCACTGGGTACAGAGGGTCACCCGACCGGTCGCGAGCAGCCCCGCGAGGAGGTCGGCCAGCGGAGCGGCGTGCGGTAGGTCGAACTCGGCGGCCCGGCCGGGCAGCGCGAACCACGACGATTCGCCGGTGAGCCAGAGCGAGACGTCCGCGCCGGACGCGAGCGCGGTCGCGGCCACCGTGAACGCTTGTGCACAGCGTTCGGGAGCCTCGGCTCCAGCTGTCACCTTGACCACCAGTGAGCGGCTCATGAGCAGACCTTAGGGCGCGGGAGGAATCCGTGCTGTACCCGACACCGCTGGTACCGGCCGGGCGCCCTAGACTCGGGGCGTGCTCGAGACTTTCTTCCTGGTGCTGCTGATCGCGGCCTTCGCCATCATCGCGTGGTTCGGGGTCTACGTCGTGTACCGCCTCTACCAGGGTCAGCGCTGACCGTGACGGATCCGGCCGGCTACCCGTACGAGGAGACGCACGATCTCCGCAGCGGACCCAACCTGCACGAGTCGCTGCTCGGGCTGCTCCCGTACGTCGGGGTGTGGCGTGGCACCGGCAAGGGCGGTTACCCGGGCATCGAGGACTTCGACTACGCCCAGGAGGTGCGATTCAGCCACGACGGCCGGCCGTTCCTGGCCTACGAGGCGCGGTCCTGGATCATCGACGCCGAGGGGCGGCCGATTCGGCCGGGCGCGCGCGAGACCGGGTGGTGGCGCGTGCAGTCCGACGAAGACACGGTCGAGGTGCTGCTCGCGCACCCGACGGGGTTCGTCGAGGTGTACGTGGGGTCGATCGACGGGCTGAAGGTGGAGCTGAGCACCGATGCCGTGGTGCGGACGGCGACCGCCAAGGAAGTCTCGGCGAATCACCGGTTGTACGGGATCGTCGAGGGCGATCTGCTCTATGCGGTGGACATGGCCGCGATGGGCCACGATCTGACCCCGCACATGTCCGCGCGACTCAAGCGCATCGCGGGCTGAGTGCTTTCGTTCTGGGCGGGCCGCCCACAGGGCAAATAAAAGCCCCCCGGGCTACTTCTCGCGTATTACCGCGAGGCTGGTCGGACAATGCCAGCAGCCCGAGGGGTCGGTGGTTACCTTGGTTTGCCTCACCGCCGTCTCACGTGCACTAGGCGACGGTTCGGACCGGAGTCCGTTGAGATGCGGCTAGGAAGTAGCCACCTCACGAGTCCGATAAGTATTCAACTTTGGACCACCTCCCCTCTCGTGTAGCCCAAATTTACGTCGGCTCCCGGAAGTCGGCAACGTTATTTAGACGGGAATCCGAGGAGCTCCTGGACGCCCGGGGTGAGGCCCTTCTCGCCGATGGGCTTGCCGTCGAGCTGGACGATCCGGGCCGCCCCCCGCACGCTCGAACAGAGCCAGGCCTCGTCCGCCGCGTACAGGTCGTCGAGCTGGATGCGCCGGCGATCGGCGCTGAGCCCCAGCTCGCCGGCCCGGTCGAGCAGGTAGTTCACGGTCGTCCCGGCCAGGATCCCGGTATCGACCGGCACCGTGCACAGCGCGCCGCCGGCCGCCCAGACGACGGTCGCGGTCGGCGCCTCCAGCACGGACCCCTCGGACGAGACCAGCAGCGCGTCGTCGGCACCGGCCGCGGCCGCGTGCCGGAGCGCGGCCATGTTCACCGCGTACGAGAGCGTCTTCGCGCCCCCGAGCAGCCAGGGGGCGCCGGCCCGCACGTCGGCCGACACGCCCAGCGTCACCGACACGACCGCGATGCCGTCGCGCCGGCCGGCCCGCTGAGCCGGGGAGACGTCGAACATCGTCGCGAAGACGGTCGGCTCGTCCGCGCCCTCGGGACCGCGGGTGCAGACGACCTTGACCGCGACCTCCTCGTCGTCGTGGGCGTCGGTCAGGACCTGATCGACGAGCTCGGCGAGCGCGGCCGCCGGAGGGAGGTCGATGCCCAGGATCCGGGCCGAGCCCTCCATCCGGGCCAGGTGCTCGTCGAGCTGCCAGGGTGTGCCGTAACGGACGTGGATGGTCTCGAACATGCCGTCGCCGCGGGTGAGGCCGGCGTCGTCAGCACGGGCAATGGGGGTGTCGACCGGGAGTACTCCGCGGCCGAGCACAGCGAGCGCACGGTTAGCCATGGCCCTGAATACCATGGGGGCCATGGCGCTTCCGTCCCTGACCGACGCGCTGCGGTCCCGAGGCCTCCGGATGACCGTGCAGCGCCAGCTCGTCATGGAGGCCGTGGAGAAGCTCGGCCACGCCACCTCCGAGCAGGTCCACGCCGAGGTGACGAAGACCGCCGCCGGCCTGAACCTGACGACGGTCTACCGGACGCTGGAGCTGCTCGAAGAGATCGGGCTGGTGCGGCACACGCACCTGATCGACACCGCGACCACCTATCACCTCGCCGCCGACCAGCACATCCACCTCGTCTGCCGGAACTGCCGGACGGTGACCGAGGCCCCGACCGGGATGCTGACCGACCTGGCGACCCGCCTGTCCGACGAGCGCGGCTTCACGATGGACGTGGGGCACGTCGCACTGTTCGGCATGTGCGGGAATTGCTGCGACGCCGGCACTGCTGCACCTGCTGGAGTCCCCAACCCGGAGGTGTAGTCGTGAGTCTTCGTGCCGGTGCCGTGATGGCCGACGGGCCCGACGCCGGGGTGGCGGCCCACTACGGCGACCCGTTCCGGGAGCAGCGGCTGCTCAGCGAGGACGTCGGGGTCGTCGACCGGAGCCACCGCGGGGTCGTCGCGGTGCCGGGGGTCGACCGGCTGAGCTGGCTGCACAGCCTCACGTCGCAGCACGTGTCGGCGCTACCGGCGTGGAGCGGCACCGAGGCGCTGATCCTGTCGCCGCACGGCCACGTCGAACACCATTTGCAGGTGGCCGACGACGGCGAGACCACCTGGCTGGACGTCGAGCCGGGAACGGCCGACGACCTGACCACCTACCTGCAGAAGATGGTCTTCATGATGCGGGTCGAGCCGGCCGACGTGTCGGCCGAGTGGGCGGTGTTGTCGGTGGTGGGCCCGAACGCTTCGGCGGCGGTCGGCCGGCTGGGCGTCGACCTGCCCGCGGAGCCGTACGGGGTGGCCGCGCTGCCCGACGGCGGGCTGGTGCGCCGGACGTCGTTCCCGGGCGCGGACCTGCTCGTTCCCCGGGCCGCGCTGGACGCGACCGTCGACCGGCTGAACGCTCCGCTGGCCGGCGTGTGGGCGTACGAGGCGCTCCGGGTCGCCGATCGGCGTCCGCGGCTGGGGTTCGAGACCGATCACCGGACGATCGTCCAGGAGCCGGAGTGGGTCCCGACCGCCGTGCACCTGGAGAAGGGCTGCTACCGCGGCCAGGAGACGGTGGCCCGGGTCCACAACCTCGGGCGTCCGCCGCGCCGGATGGTGCTGCTGCACCTCGACGGCGTCAGCGACGAGCTGCCCGCCCAGGGCACGCCGATCACGCTGGGCGACCGTCCGGTCGGCTTCGTCGGCACCGCGGTGCGTCACTTCGAGTTCGGTAACATCGCGCTGGGCCTGATCAAGCGTTCGACCGCCGACGACGCCGACCTGCGCATCGGCGAGACCCGCGCAGCGATCGACTGATCACCGTCCCGAAAACGTGAACGTTAGTCTCAAATACCGGCCGCTCCACAGGAGTTTGTAGCTGGAATGTGACTGTTTCGGCATTGCATCTGTGCCATTTGCCGCTGCAAAGCGCTCCGGATGACACGCCGTCGTGCCAGGATGCTCCCCAACGCGGTGGGCAACTTCCCCACACTGACTGGCCTGCGAAATCCGCGCCGTGCGAAGGAGCAGAGGCATGACGGATGTCGTACCAGGAGGGAAACGGCGGTTGGACCGGGTGCTCGGCCCGGATTATCTCGACGACCTGGCCGACCTCCGGACGTCGGTGGTGCGCCATCGCCGTGACGAGGCGCTGGCCGAGCTCGACGAGCTGAGCCGGCTCGGGCACCAGCTGGACGAGCGGATCGCGATGGTCACCGCCGAGCAGCGCAGGCGGGCGGCGATCGCGTTCGACGCGGCCGTGGCCACCGACCCGGGCGAGGGCGGGAGCGTCGGCGTCGAGGTCCCGGCCGAGGACGCCTCCGCCGACGAGCAGCCGTCCGGCGGCCGGCTGGCCCGCGTGTTCCGGCTCCGGGCCGACTCCGACGGCCCGCCCACCCATCGCCGCCGGAGACGGGTGGAGCGCCTGGTCGCCGATGTCGACCTGGCGGACGTCGGCCGGCGGACCGATGACGAGCTCTCCCGGGTGCTGCGGACGTTCCGGCACGAGCGCAGGCAGGTCACCGACGTGTCGGGCCGCGTCCGCGCGGTGATCGACCGGTGCGGCGACGAGTTGGGACGGCGACGGGTGGCGCCGATGGGCGCCCGCCCGGCAGAGGAGCCCGAACCAGCCCCTGATGGCGTCCTCAGGGTACGTCCCTGAACTGACCCTGAAGTGCTAGCTGAGCGCTTGCAGGTGCTAGCGCGACCGGCCTACCGTGGGATCACTGGACGTCGTTCTTCGAGAGGACCGGCAATGTCTACTCCCACGGGGCCCGAAACTCCGGAAACTCCGGCCGCTGACCAGGGTCCGGCCCACGAGGGTCCGGCGGCGATCGGGCCCGGTAGCCCGGCTGCTGACAAGCAGTGGCCCGAGGCGCTCTACGCGCTGGCCGGCGTCGGTGACGTCGTCGCCGAGCAGATCCGCAAGCTCGTGAACAACGCCCCCGAGCTGTCCGCGCAGTTCCAGCGCAACGCCGCTTCGCTCCCCGACGACCTGCGCAGCCTCCCCCGCGAGATCCGCACGTTCGCGGCCGACCTCCCGTCGTACGCGGCCGGGCTGCAGAGCAAGGCCCGCGACCTCGACGGCGAGGCCGTGAAGCGCAACGCGGCGGCCGCTCAGACCCGCGCCCAGGACGTCTACAAGACGCTCGTCGAGCGCGGCGAGAACGCCGTCAACCAGGAAAAGTGAGATTCGGCCCCGCGGTCACGGACCGCGGGGCCGAATCGTCTCTCTCCCATGGACGACTTCACTCCGCACCGGGAGCACCTCGTGCGGGTCGCGTACCGCATGCTCGGGAGCCTCGCCGAGGCCGAGGACGCGGTCCAGGAGGCCTGGCTGCGCTGGCAGCGCGCGGATCGCTCGGACATCGTCGATCCGCGCGCCTGGCTGACCCGGGTCACCGGCCGGATCTGCCTGGACGTGCTGCGCTCGGCCCGGGTCACCCGCGAGGCCTACGTGGGGCCGTGGCTGCCGGAGCCGCTGGTCGAGCGGCTGCCGTCGGGGCCCGACCCGGCCGAGGTCGCCGCGCTCGACGACTCGGTGCGGATCGCCCTGCTCACGCTGCTGGAACGGCTGACGCCCGAGCAGCGGGTCGCGTTCGTCCTGCACGACGTGTTCGGGATCCCGTTCTCGGGAATCGCCTCGATCCTGGACTTGAAGGTCGACACGGCCCGGCAGTTGGCGTCGCGGGCCCGGCGGCTGCTGCACGACAGCCCTCCCCCGCCGCTCAAGCCACTGCCTCAGCAGCAGGCCACGATCGACGCGTTCTTCGCCGCCTGCCAGGGCGGCGACCTCGCTGAGCTGACCGCGCTGCTGGCGCCGGACGTCGAGTTCGTCTCGGACGGCGGTGGGGTGGTGCGGGCGGCGCTCCGGCCGATCGTCGGGCCGGACAAGGTCGCGCGGTTCCTCGTCGGGATCTTCCGCAACCGGGGCCACTGGATCACGCCGGAACCCGTGCTGGCCAACGGCCAGTACGGGTTCCTGCTGCGCTTCCGGCCGGACGCGGCCGGCGATCCGGCGTTCGAGCAGTGGGCCGACGGGCGTGCGGTGATGGGCGTGGTCGTGCCCGACCTCTCGCCCGACGGCCGGATCTCGCGCTTCTCGTTCGTCGTCAACCCGGAGAAGCTGAGGCATCTCGAGCCTGTGGACGGGTAGCCCGGAGCGTCGTACGGAGCGGGTAGCGTTGCCGCCCGTGGCCACCGTGACCGAAGCGACCGACGCGGTTGATCTGCGACACACCGACGAACTCCTGGCCGCCGCCATCGGTGCGGTTCCGGAGGGGATGGATCGCCCTGGTCAGCGGCGGATGGCGCACGCGGTCACCGAGGCGGTCCACACCGGCGAGCACCTGCTGGTGCAGGCCGGTACCGGCACCGGCAAGTCGCTGGCCTACCTCGTCCCGGCGCTGGCCACCGGCAAGCGGGTCGTCGTCACCACCGCGACGCTCGCGCTGCAGGCCCAGCTGGTGAACCACGACCTGCCTCGCCTGGTCGAGGCGGTGGCCCCGGTGCTCGGTCGCACGCCGACGTTCGCGTTGCTCAAGGGCCGCCATCACTACGCCTGCCTGGCCCGGCTGGAGGGCAGCGACGTCGCCGAGGACGACGGCCTGTTCGAGACCGACACCCAGTGGCTCGGCGCCGCCGGCAAGCTGACCCAGCAGGTCAACCGGGTCCGCGAGTGGGCGGCCGAGACCGACACCGGTGATCGCGCCGATCTCGACCCGGGTGTGGACGACACGGCCTGGCGGGCGGTCAGCATGCCGGCCCGGGAGTGCGTCGGGGCGGCCCGGTGCCCGTTCGGCGAAGACTGTTACGCCGAGGCGGCCCGGGCCAAGGCACGCCAGGCCGACATCGTCGTCACGAACCACAGCCTGCTCGCCGTCGACCTGCTGTCCGGGCGGCACATCGTCCCCGAGCACGCGCTGCTGGTCGTCGACGAGGCGCACGAGCTCACCGACCGCGTCACCAGCGCGGCCCAGGCCGAGCTGACCGCCGAGCTGATCAGCCGGGCCGCCCGCCGCCTGCGGGCGTTCGTCGACGACAAGCTGCGCGACGACCTCGAGGGCGCGGCCGACCTGCTGGAGCGCACGCTCGACGGCGCCCGCCCGGGCCGGCTGGAACGGCTGCCCGAGCCGCTCTACGACGCGCTGTTCCTGCTCGACGAGAACGCCCGGAACGCGCTCGACGCGCTCGGTGGCGAGGTCAAGCCCGACGAGGCCGACGCGGTCCGGCGCAACCAGGCCAAGCAGGGCCTGACCGGCATCGTCGACACCACCCAGCGCCTGCTCGCGCAGGCGAATCACGACGTCGCCTGGGTGGCTCGGGAAGATCGTCGGCCGCCGACGCTGCACGTCGCCCCGCTGTCGGTGTCGGCCGCGCTGGGCAGCGGGTTGTTCCGCGACCGGGTCGTGGTGGCCGCGTCCGCGACGCTCGCGCTCGGCGGCCGGTTCGACACGGTGGCCCGCTCACTCGGGCTCGACGTCGAGTTCGGCCGTACTCCCGACACTTCGGACGTTCGTCCGGTCGAGCCTCCCGAGTCCGATGACGACGACGCCGAGCCGGTCAAGCGGTGGCGCGCCCTGGACGTGGGGTCGCCGTTCGACTACCCGAAGCAGGGGATTCTCTACGTGGCCTCGAAGCTGCCCAGGCCGGGCATGTCGGGGTTGTCGGAGGGGGCGCAGCGGGAGCTCGTCGAGCTGGTCGAGGCGGCCGGCGGCCGCACGCTGGGCCTGTTCTCTTCGCGCAAGGCCGCGACGGCAGCCGCCGAAGCGCTCCGGGCCGCCACCGACCTGCCGGTGCTGCTACAGGGCGACGATTCCATTCACCTGCTGGTCAAGCGGTTCCGCGAGGAGCCGGAGACGTGCCTGCTGGGGGTGGCGTCGCTCTGGCAGGGCGTGGATGTGCCGGGGAACGCGTGCCAGCTTGTGGTGATCGATCGCCTGCCGTTCCCGCGGCCGGACGAGCCGCTGACCGCGGCGAGGTCGAAGGCCGTGGACGACGGAGGCGGGTCGGGGTTCATGGCCGTGTCGGTGCCGGCGGCGGCGATCCGGCTGGCCCAGGGTGCGGGCCGGTTGATCCGAGCGGCGGGCGACAGGGGGGTGGTGGCGGTGTTGGATTCGCGCCTGCACAGCGCGAGGTACGGAGAGTTCATCCGACGGACCCTCCCGCCGTTCTGGTACACGACGTCGGGCGACGTAGCGAGGGGCGCTTTGAAGCGCTTGGGCGGAGCGGGGTAGGAGCCGGCACGCTTTCCCGGGCGCGGAGCCGCCGGGCCGGGGCCGGCGGGCCCCGACCGCATGCAGGCGTCAGCCACCCACAACACCCGATCTAAGGAGCGGTGGCCGGGGGCTCCCCAGGACCCGCCGCCGCGGCCGGCGCAGGTGACCCTGCCGCATCTGCCCCCGGAACCCCCGCGTTCTTCGCCGCCTCGGCCGCGTCGGTCCGCGCCTCCTCGACCGCCGCCTTGTCGTCATCATGCGGCACCGTCCCAGGAGGAGCGTCCTCCCCACCCGGCGCCGGCCCACCATCCGGCCGCAGCACCAGATACCGCACCGCCGTATTGGTCACCGCCAACAGCGGAACCGCCACCAACCCTCCGACGATCCCCGCCACGGTGATGCCGATCGCGATCGCCAGGATCACCGACAACGGGTGCAGCGCGACCGCCCGGCCCATGATCAGCGGCTGCAGCACGTGCCCCTCGAGCTGCTGCACCGCGATCACGACCGCGAGAATGATCAGCGCCGAGATCGGGCCCTGCGTCACCAGCGCCACCGCCACCGCTACGGCGCCGGAGAGCGTCGCACCGATCACCGGGATGAACGCTCCCAGGAAGACCAGCGCGGCCAGCGGCAACGTCAGCGGCACCTTGAGCACGGCCAGACCGATTCCGATGCCCACCGCGTCGACGAAGGCCACGAACACCGTCGCCCGCACGTAGGACGTCAGCGTGTGCCAGGCGTAGTGACCGGCCTGCCGGACGGCGGGCCGGGCCGGGCGCGGGAGCAGGCGGGTGAGGAAGCGCCAGATCTGGCTGCCGTCCTTCAGGAAGAAGAACGTCGAGAACAGGACCAGGAAGAAGCCGGTGACGACCTCGCCGAGCGTCGTGGCCGTCGACAACGCGCCGGACGTCAGCGACGACTGGTTGTCCGACAACCAGGTCTGCGCCTTGTTCACGTACTGGTCGATCTGGTCCTGCGAGACGTGCAGGGGCCCCGACAGCAGCCAGTCGCGTCCCTCGTTGAGCGCCTGGCTGACCTGATCGGTGAGGTCGGCGAGACCGTTGATGAACGCCTGCACCACCAGGGCGAGCGTGCCGAACACCAGCAGCAGGCCGAACACCAGGATCGTGGCCGCGGCCAGCGCCCGGGGCGCACCGCGTTTGCGCAGCCAGCCGGCGGCCGGCTCGAGCAGCGCGGCCAGCAGCAGCGCGACGACGATCGGGATGACGACGACACGCAGCAGCGAGATCATCCAGAACAGCCCGTACAGCACGACCGCGACGATCACCAGCCGCCAGGCCCAGGCCGCCCCGACGCGCAGCGCCACCGGCACGCTCTCGTTCGCCGGCTCGTCGCCCGGCACGACGACCACGTCCGGCGTGGGCGATACCGGCGCCACTGAAGGCACTGACGACGTCTCGCGCGCCGAGGCGAGCCTCTCCCGCGCCTCGGCGCGTACCCGCAACAGCCAGCTCACTCGCGCACCCCTAATCCCGATCCGGTAAGCGCACCGTACCGGCGCCTGCTACCCGCGCCCGCAGGACTCACACCTTCGGCGCTACCGTGCTGCTGTGAGCACCGAAGTCAACGGCCTGCCGATCCACCTGCTGCACGACCGCGTGCTGGTGAAACTCGAGGGCAAGCCGGGCGAGCGGAAGTCGAACGGTGGCATCGTCATCCCGGCGACCGCGGCGATGGGGCGCCGGTTGGCCTGGGCGACCGCGGTGGCGGTCGGCCCGCACGTGCGCTCGGTCGAGGTCGGTGACCGGGTGCTGTTCGACCCGGACGAGAAGTCCGAGGTCGAGCTGCAGGGCAACGACTATGTGCTGATGCGCGAACGCGACGTGCACGCGGTCGCCGCCTCCCGCGTCGAGTCCGAGGGCACCGGCCTGTATCTCTAATGGTGGTGGGGCTGGTAGCCCTGGTGATGCCCACCGCCGTAATAGCCGAACTGCTGGCTCTGCGGGGGCGAACCCCACGGCATCGTCGAGCCCGGGCGCGCGTTCTGCAGGATGTACTGCCGCCGGGCGTCCACGGTGGCGAGCAGCTGCCGCTCCTCGTCCGCGAACTCGCGGTTCGTGATGCCCCGGGCCAGTGAGTCCCGGGTGATCGCCAGCTTCGTCGCCGCGAACTGGTAGTCGGCCATCGCCTTGGCGCCGATGCTGCCGGCGATCTGCCTGGCCCAGCTGCGTCCGGCCCGGCGGCTCTGCATGGTGGCCAGCGCGGCGATCTCCTGCGGCGTGAACCAGCCCGACTCGGCGTAGATCGGCAGCACCCGGCCGACGACCTTGGCCTCCCGTCCGCGCAGCACGATCGCCAGCGTGACCATCACGATCAGGATCGGCAGCATGATCAGCGTGTACCCGGTCAGGATCACACCGAAGTTCTGGCTGGACGCCAGCAGGTTCCAGGTGCCGTGCAGCGTCACCGCGAGCGCGTAGCCACCGATCGGGGCGACGATCTTCACCCAGGTGTGCCGGCTGCGGGCGGCGATGCCGACCCCGAGCCCGGTCATCGACGTGAACAGCGGATGCGCGAACGGCGAGAAGATGCCCCGCAGGACGAACGTGACGACGAGCGCGGTGATGCCGCCGGGCATGTTCTTGTCTTCGTCGCCCAGGTAGGCCGACCCGAAGTACAGGACGTTCTCGGTGAACGCGAACCCGACCGCCGACATCCCCGCGTACACGATGCCGTCGACGATGCCGTTGATCTGCCGACGCCCGGTGACGGCCAGGATCAGCAGGATGAACAGCGGAACGGCCTTGAAGAACTCCTCGGTCGGCGGCGCGACCAGCACGGCGGTCGTCGACTCGGAGCCGCCGGCCCCGGTGATCACCCGCCCGCCGAACGAGTTGATGATCAGCGCGGCGAACGTCGCCACGCAGGCACCCCAGCCGAACGCGAACGCCAGGTAGCGGCGCGGCTCCGGCTCGTACCGGTCGAGCCACCAGAAGAACGACAGCAGGATCGGCACCGGCAGCACGGCCGTCCCGATCGCCAGGATCAGCGTCAGCGGACCGAGGCTGTAGCCGAGGATGCCGTAGATGCCGAGGCCGGCCAGCGCGATGACACCGATCGCCGCGCCCGCGACGGCGATGCCGACCCAGCGACGACGGTGCCACGGCACCATCGGGGCGGGCTGAGCCATTCCCTCCGACGGATGCGGAACGCCCGGCTGGTAGACCATGGTCAGCAGCCTATCGGGGGTGTGAACCACCCGCTCGCGCGTCCTGACGGAGCAAATGGTTCAGAGTTCCTATTCCGTCCGTGATCCGGTCGGCCGCCGTCGCGAACGTCGCCAGCCGCGCCTCCGGCGCGACCGAGATCAGCTGATCCACGTCGTTCCGCAACGCCGGAAGAGCCTTCGGACGCCTTCCCGTCCGCAGTGCGCCGGCCACCACGCCCAGCGCGGTATCGACGTCGGCCGCGAACGCCCGTGCCTCCGGGCGGACGAGCCCCTCCGGACGCAGATCCCGGGCCGCCTCCAGCGCCATGCCGCCCTGCACCAGCCGGCTCGCGTGCACGGTGACGCCGTTGGCCAGGTCGATCAGCCCGGACGGGGTGCCGGGCTCGTCGGCCAGCCGCTTCGCCGAGTCCCGGGCGTTGCTCAGCGCCACCCGGGCGACGGTCCGGGCCGCGTCGACGTCGGTGTCGGCGGCGTCCGGGTCGGCGGCGGTGCGCAGATAGCTGCGGGCGGACTCGATGCCGTCGGCGAGCGTGTCGCGGACCGTCGACCGTTCCCAGGTGGGCCAGGCCAGGTAGGCGGCGAGCGCGATCACCCCGGCGGCCACCGTGTACGCGAGCCGTTCCGGGATCAGCGACCCGGCCGACGCGCCGAGCAGGTCGGCCAGCAGTACCGCGTTGCCGGCCATCGCGGCCGCGCCGAGCGCGAAGTTCGCCGACAGCACCGTCCGCAGGAAGAAGTAGAAGAGCGGGACCAGCACCATCTTCTGCCAGGTCTCGGACACCACCCACTGCAGCAGCGCGGAGACGACGAGCATGCCGAGCAGCGTCCCGGCGACCCGGTCGACGACCTGCTTGACCGTCGCCGAGAAGTCCGGCCGGATCGCCACCGCGACCGTGAGCAGCAGCCAGTACCCGCGGGGCAGCCCGAGCGCGAGCAGCGCGGTGGCCACGGCGGCCAGCGTGAACGCCAGCCGCAACGCGTGCCGGAACGCCGCCGACGACGGCCGGAGGTTCGCCCGCAGCACGGTCAGCGGCTCGTCGGCCGGCATGAGGAAGACCCGGCTGCTGTCCGGTGAGTCACCGCCGACGTCGCCCGGGTCGGCCGAGTCCAGGATTCGACGCGCGGCCCGGAGTTGGCCGGCGAGCGCGGTGGCCCGGGCCGCGGCGCCGCGGCGGGTGAGCGGCGCGGCGCCGTCGGCGTCGGCCCGGTCGCGCAGCGCCGCCACCGCCCTGGACAGCACCTCGTCGAGCGCGGCCGATACCTCGGGGTGCAGCTCACCCGGGAAGAGGAGGCGTTCGGCGATCGAGGCGCCGACCGCCGCGGCCGCGTCCAGCACCGCTGCGACCTCGGCGGCCGCGTCCGGTTCGCCCTTGTCGTCGAGCCGCGCGCGGAGCACGGCCAGCGCCACCGCCTCGCCGCGGGCGCGCTCCACTTCGTCCAGAAGGATGCGGAGAGCCGCGATCGTACGGTTGCGCTGCGGGTCCAGGCCGCGGAGCGCGGCGTGGGCCTCGAGGACGGCCGGATAGGCCGGGCCACTGCCGGACGGGTCGACGTCGGTGAACTGGCGGAAGGCGTCCGCGACGGCGGCGCGCTCGGGCGCGTACCCGCGGACCGGCCAGGGCGCGATCGCCAGCAGCGTCTGCAGAGCCGCACCCACGAAGACGGCGCCCGCCGAGAGCAGCGCCTGACCGAGCGACTGCGGCTGCTCCCCCACGACGATCAGGACGATGAGCCCGGTGACGCCGACCCGCGTGCCGCTCGGGCCCAGCGCGGTGAGCAGCCCGGCCAGGAACCCCCAGACCGCGACCAGGACGACGGCGAGCACCGCGATCGGCTCGACCAGGGCCCCCAGCAACACCGACGCCGCACCGCAGACCGCCAGCGCGAAGCCGAGCCGCAGCCGCCGCCGGTACGGGCCGGAGAGGTCGGCGAAGCCGGTGAAGTAGGCGCCGAGCGTCGCCGCGACGGCCGGCAGCACGGACCCGGTGGCCGCCCCCACCAACAGCGGCAGCGCGACCCCGAGCGTGCCTCGGGCGGCGACCCGCGGGCTGAGCTTCGACCGGGGAACCGCGACCAGCCCGACGAGGGCGGTGCGCAGCGTTCCCACAGTTTGCGACCCTAACCGGGTAACGACAGCGGCCCCGCGACGAATCGCGGGGCCGCTCGAAGTTTGGACGGGCCCTGTTCTCTCCGCCGCGCTGCGGCGTTGTGAGAGGCGGGGCCCGCCAGGAATTTGTACCCCCGTGCTGAACCCAAGGCAAGGCTTTCGTGCTTTCGAATACAGAAGCGTGGCGTAACCCCAGGTTCACCGTCCGGTTAGGCGGGGTGCCTTCGATCCGGTGGCCGACAGTCCGCCCGCGAGAAGCTCGCGCGGCTGGCACATTCTGGGGATACCCGCGGGGCCCACGCTCCCTAGCGTAGGTCTCACCAGCCCCGAACACGGAAGGACGCTGAACCG
>NZ_VIRS01000036.1 GCF_006912135.1 Cryptosporangium phraense
GCGGCCCGGCGGCGGCCTCGATCGGGACAGTCCAGCGGTCGGGCCGGGCCGGGCCGCGGCGCCGGATCGGGAACATCGCGACGCGGTCGGCGGAGGCCGCGGGGGTCCGGGGCGCCGGATCCGCGCTCGTGCTGCACGCGGCGAGCGGGCCCGGGGGTGCTGGTCGATGGGCGCGGGGTGGTGCGGAAGCGCGGGCCGGCCGACGAGTGCGGCCACGTCCACTGGCGTGCAGGTTCCGCCGCCGCGTCCGATTCCACCGCAGCCGCGTCCTCGTCCGCATCGGCCGCACCCGCCATCACCGCAGCCTCCGCCGCGCGGGCGGCCTCCGCCTCAGGGCTGCCTCCGCCTCAGGGCTGCCTCCGCCTCGGGGCGGCCTTCGCCTCGGGGCGGCATCTGCCTCGGAGGCGGCTCGCCTCTCGAAGGTCTCAGCCGCCGTCGAGGGCACGGGGCGGCACGCCGGTTTGGGAGGGCGATCGCGGTCCACGATGCCGACCCGATCCTGGAAGCGGCCGGGCCACCTACCTCCGCGCCGCATTCCCGGACGGAGTCCGCCGGGGCTCCGGCGCGCGCCTCCGGGCGGCCTTCGCCTCGGAGGCGGCTCGCGGCTCGGGGGCGGCGGTCTCGGGCGCCGCGGACGGCCCGGGCGGCGCGCCGGCTTGGGAGGGCGATCTCGGTCCATGATGCCGACCCGATCCTGGGAAGCGGCCGGGTCACCTACCTCCGCGCCGCATTCCCCCGACGGAGTCGGCCGAAGCTCCGGCGCGCGCCACGGCGGGCGCCCGCCACGGCGCGCCCGGCGCGGCGGCCGGGGCCGGTCCGATCGGCGAGGGCGGGCACAGGCACGGGCGCGGGCGCGGGCGCGAAAATCTTCGGGGCGCGTCTGCGGTCGGCGGCACGACGGCCGGCCCCGATCGGAAAACGGCCGTGAGACGGATGACCAATCGCGCCGGGGCGACCCGCGACGTGATGACGGATGCCCGGGCGCGCCGCCGTTGCGACCCTCACATCCAGGTGGGAAAAAGCGACCCACGCCGGCCGACACCCCGCCGACCACCTCGGCGCGCTGCCGCCTGCTCGACGAGGTCTCCGGCCCGGACGAGGCCGCGGTGGCCCGGGCCGCGTCCGCCTCCCGCGCCAAAGGCTGATTGTGGTGCCAGCCGAACAAGACGTCGCGGACCTACCGGCAGGGTGGCGCGCTGGTGCCGCTGGAGGCGGCGATCATCGGGGACTGGTGCTACCGCTGGTACCGGGGCCTGATGGGCGACGAGGCCCCGGTCCAGCGGTGGACCGGGTGGGCGGGCGGGGCGGGTTGCTGCCGTAGGCTGCGGGAATGTCCGCGCCGCCCGCCTCGATCGCCTCATGAGGCCCGTTCTCCGCCGCCGGACCCTGGTCCTCCTCGTCGCCGCCGTGGTCGTCGTCCTGCTCGGGGCGGTCGCCGCGGTGGTCGCGCTGAACCGCTCCCCCGAGCTGGCGTTCCCGAGCGCGCCGGACCGGGCGGCGACCGCGCACGCCGTGATCCGTCCGTCGGCGTCGCAGGACGATCTGGACGGCGCGCTCCTGGACTTCTACCGGTCCTGGAAGGACGAGTACGTCGTCGACGACTGCGGCGACGGCACGCTGCAGGTCCACTCGCCCGACGCCAAGTACCCGTACGTCGCCGAGGCCCAGGGGTACGGCCTGGTCATCACCGCGATGATGTCCCCGGCCGACCTGGACGCCAAGGACACGTTCGACGGTCTGCTCGCCTACGTCCTCGCGCACCCGTCCACCCGGACGCCCGACCTGATGGCGGCCGAGCAGAACAAGGACTGCGAGGACCGCGCGGGCGGTGACTCGGCCACCGACGGCGACCTGGACATCGCCTACGGCCTGCTGCTGGCCGACAAGCTCTGGGGCAGCGACGGCGACCAGGACTACCGCGGGCTGGCGCTGAAGCGGATCCGGGCGATCAAGAACAAGACCGTCAGTCCGGCGACCGACCTGATGCTGCTCGGCGACTGGAGCACCCCGGCGAATCCGACGCTCTACGCGACGACCCGGACGTCGGACTGGATGCCGTACTACTTCCGGGTCTTCGCCGAGGTCACCGGCGATCGGTCGTGGACGAGCATCCGCGAGGCCCACCAGCGCGCGGTCGCTGACCTGCAGGGCGATGATGACACCGGTCTGCTGCCCGACTTCGCCCACACCACCGGCGACGGGCTCGAGCCGGTCACCGGCAAGGTGCTGGAGACCGCCAACGACGGCGACTACTCGTTCAACGCCTGCCGCACGCCGTGGCGCCTCGGTACCGACGCGATCCTCACCGGCGACGCCGGGTCGGTGGCCGCCGCGCGCACCGTGGACGCCTGGTTCCGGACGTCGACCGGCGGCGATCCGGGGAAGGTGGGGTCGGGTTACCGGCTGGACGGCACCCGGGAGAACGCGGGCCCGGAGAACGCGTTCTGGGCCCCGCTGGCGGTGAGCGCGATGGCCGACCCGGGCGCGCAGCAGTGGCTCGATCGGCTCTGGACGAAGCTCGCCGACAACGACGTCGAGAGCGGCAACTACTTCGGCGACACGATCCAGCTCCAGGTCATGACCCTGGTAGCCGGCCGCTACCTCCCCCTCTGACCTCACCGGGCCCAGGGGCTGACGGCCATGGTGCCGGTATTGCCCGGGTCGACGTGGAGGGTGAGGCGGTGGGCGGGCGCCCCGGGGGCCGGGGCCACCCGGAGGTACTCACCGACCACCACGGTCTCGGCGGCCGTCGTGAGGTTGCGCCAGATCAGGGCCGCTCGGGCGCGCTCGCCCGGGGCGAGCGTGACCCGCCTCGGCGGCGGGTCGGGGCGTCCCAGGGTGTAGACGTGCTGGGTACCGTGGAACGTGCGGACGTCCGTGGCGCGGCCGTCGGCGTCGAGGACCGTGACGACCGGGTAGCCCTGGACGGTGTACGGCCGGGTGCCGCAGTTGCGGAGCTGGAGCGTGACCAGACGCAGGCCGGCCGCGCCCTCGGTCTCGCCGACCGAGATCTCGACGCCCGGGTCGAGGCACCGGGGTCCGGAGCTCGGCGCCGGCACCGGCGTGGTGGCGACCGGCGCGGCCGGTGCCGGCCGCGCCGCCGGCCCCGCTTCCGGCCCCGCGGCCGGGCGGAGCGTGTCCGGCGTCTCCGTACAGCCCGCGAGCAGCAGCAACGCCGCGACGAGGACGAGACGAACCCTCACGGCTCCCCGAGGTGCAGCGTGAGGCGGGTCCAGGCGCCGACGTTCACATACGTGCCGTCGGCGAGCGGTACCGGCCGTTCGGCGTCGATCGGGTCGGGGCTGCCGTCGAGGTACGTGTGGTTGGTCGAGCGGAGGTCGATGACCGCCCAGCGGCCGTCGGGCTGAGGCACGAGCAGGGCGTGGGTGTGGGAGACCGCGGCGTCCTCCGGCGGGCCGATGAGGTCGATGTCCGGGTAGATGCCCCGGGCCCGGCTCCGGCGTCCGATGAGGAGCTGCCCGCCGGTGAGCGGGAAGCGCCGGTCCGGGCAGTAGACCGGGTAGTCGACCTCGCCCGCGTCCGGTCCGTCCAGCGCCCGCATCCGGTCGTAGAACCCCCGATCCGCGCTCACCACGATCCACCACTCATCGTCAACCGCGACTGGCGCGGCCACCTCAGCCGATCCGCCCGGCCCAGCCGATCCGCCCGGCCCAGCCGATCCGCCCGGCCCAGCCGGCCCGCCCGGCCCAGCCGGCCCAGCCGGCCCAGCCGGCCCAGCCGGCCCAGCCGGCCCAGCCGGCCCAGCCGGCCGAGCCAGTAGATCGGCTCCGCACTCCTCGCAGAACCGCCCCCCGGCCTCGGCCCCGCACTCCCGGCAAACCGCCGCAGGAACGGCCGGCGGCACCGCCTCACCGATCCGGAGCCCGCACTCGTCGCAGTAGTCCTCGGCCTCCGACTCGTGCCCGTTCGGACAGACGACCCCGCTCACGGCCGCGCCGGACGAATCTGCTGCGTCTTCCGCGACGTCACCTCCAGCAACTCCGACGCGCTGCTCGCCCCCCGCCGCCGCAACCGCACCGTCCCGGACGGCGCATCCACCACCTCGACGACCTCGGCCAGCATCTTCGCCGTCCCCTCCTGCCCGGACGCGGTCGCGAGCTGCACCGCCCGCCCGAGCTTGGCCGTGGCCCGCTCCAGGTCGCCGGCCTTCTGCGCCTCGGTGCCCTCCCGGATCGCGTCGGCCAGCTCGGTCGCGTCGGTGTAGTGCGCGACCCGCCCGTTGATCGTCGTCGTCGACGACAGGTCGTCGGTCCAGATCGCCCGCACCAGGCTCTGGCCGAGCACGTCGTCCCCGTGCACCACGCTGACCCGCGCCGCCAGGATCTCCTCGCCGAGCTCACCCGGCTCCACGTCGACCCGCAGGTGGTAGTCCCGGCTCTCCGCGCCCCACGACCCGATCGGGTACGCCCCGACCCGCTTCGTGAGGTCGGTCCGCCGCCCGGTCAGGTCGACGATCTCCGGGAACACCTGCTTGAGGAACCGGACGCCCGCCCCGGCCGGCGTCCAGACCCGCAGGACGACGTCGGCCATCGTCTTGCCCATCGCCGCCTCGGTCATCGCCAGGAAGTCGGCGGTCAGCGCGTCCGGGTCGACGATCCCGGACGCGGTCCCGAGCAGCCTCTCGGCGACCTTGATCAGGTCACGCGCCACCCACCCGTCGCCGATCCCGCGGCTGTCGCAGACGAACAGGCCCTCGCACCGGTCGAGCGCCCGGTCGAACGTCGGGCCGTCCTCGCCGTTGGCCCCGTCGGTGAGCAGGATCGCGTGGTTGAGCGCGGCTCCGCGCTGGCCGAACATCTCGGCCGCGAGCGTGAGCCAGGCCCCGATCGCCGTCCCGCCCTTCGTCCGCAGGCGGGACACCGCGTCGCGGGCCTCGGCCCGGTTGGCCGCCGACGACGTCGCCAGCCGGTTCCGGCTCGGGTAGACCGGCCAGGCGCCGGTGTCCCCGGCGACGATCCCGAACGCGACCCCGTCGGGCAGCGTGTCGATCGCCGCCGCCGCGGCCTGCTTCGCGGCCTGCAGTTTCGCCCCGCTCATCGACGCGGACACGTCGATGAGGATCATCTCCGCGGTCGAACTCCGGGACACGGCCCGCGGCTGCGCCGCGCTCTCCGATCCGGTCACCGTCACCACCGCGTCGACGGTCCGCCCGCCGGCCGGGAGGTACTCGTTCTGGTGTGTCTCGATGCTGACCTGCGACGGGCTGGTCATGCGGTCTCTCCCTCCGGTCGGGCGACGACGAGGACGGCGACCGCGACGTTGTCGGCCCCGCCCCTCTCCAGAGCAAGGTCGACGAGAAGCCGCGCGCCGTCCGCGGGCGGCCGCACGGCGATCGGCGCCAGATCCGACGGGCCGGCGAGGTAGCGCCACAGCCCGTCCGAGCACAGCACGACGACGCCAGGCCCGTCGGGCTGCTCGGTGACCACGTGGATCTCGTCGTCGGGGGCGTCGGCGCCGACCCAGTGCGTCAGCGCTCCCCCGTCGCTCTCCGGCAGCGCGTCGTCGACCGTCAGCAGGCGCGGGTCACCGTCGGCGGGCACCCAGTACGCCCGGCTGTCGCCGAGCCAGCCGACCGCGAAGCCGTCGGCGGTGACGATCGCGGTGACGTACGTGCAGCTCGGGATGCCGACCGGGGCCGGATCGGACGGAGACGGGTGGGTCAGCGCGTCGACGGCGGTGAACGCGCGGGCGAACCCGGCGCGCACCGCGCCGGCCGGCGGCATGCCACCGGTGACCGCCCGGAGCGCGGCCGGCAGCCCGGCCTCGACCGCGGCCACCGCGGCGACGTCGGCCCGCGGCGACGTCGAGATCCCGTCGCAGACGATCGCCGCCGCCACCCCGTCGTCGGCGCCGACCGCGATCGCGTCCTCGTTGGCGGAGCGCCGGTGGCCGCGGTCGGTCACCGCGCCGACGCCCGGCAGCGCGAGCTCGGACCGGTCCCGCCCGGCGCCCGTCCGGCGGCCGCACTCCGGGCAGAACTCGCTCGCCGGCGCGGCTCCGCAGTGCCCGCACTCGCCGGCCGCGACCGCCGAGCTCGCCCACACCCGCGCCTCGGACCGCGGGGGCGGCGCCAGCTCGGTGCCGCAGGCCTCGCAGAAGACGTCGGCGTCGTCGGCGACGTGAGCGCACTCCGGGCAGGCAACGGTCATCGCTACACCAGCGTCCTCGGGCGGACCGCGTTCGCGCGGTCGACCAGCGTGATCCGTTCGTCCACGGTCGGCGCGGCCTTGGCCAGCGCCCGGTAGACCTGCTCCAGCCCGAGGCGCAGCCCCCGCTCGGTCAGCGGGTGCCCGAGCACGTGCTCGGTCCCGTGGCCGGCGCCGTTGCCGCTCACCCAACCCAGCGCCGCGTCGAGGATCTCCACCGACAGCCGCGCCCGCGGCCCGTCGTCGAGCGGCAGGCCCTGCACACGGTCGGAGACATCCCGGAACATCTGCGCCGACCCCGGCCCGGCCAGCCGGGCCCGCAAGGCCGCGACCTGCGCGGCCGAGTGCTGCGCGGACGACGACGGCACCGACTCCAGCACCCCGATCGCGCCCCCGGGGTTCCGGCCGGCGAGCAGGAGCCGGGCCAGCCCGAACGCCGCTCCGACGTAGGCGTGATCGCAATTCCACACCCGCTGGTACCGGCCGAGGGCGGCTTCGGTCTCCCCGGCCCACTCCGCCGCCACGGCCATCGCCAGCTGCGGCGCCAGCTCTCCCGGCAGGGCGCCGTAGACGTCGTCGAACGCGGCCAGGGCCTCGCCCGGCCGCTCGTCGATCAGCGCGGCCAGGCCCCGGTACCAGGGGATCCGCCAGTCCAGCGGGGCCACCGCGGCCAGCGCGTCCAGGACGGCGCGGGCCGCGGCCGGATCGCCCTCGCGCAGGTGGGCCCGGGCCAGCGCGATCGGCACCTCGACGCTGTCGGCCGGTGCGCTCCTCACCGCCTCGGTCAGCTCGGCCGCGCCGCGCTCACGCGTCGCGAGCAGGAACGTCGTGCCCGGGTCGGCCGGGTCGACCTGGGGCACCGGCAGCGCGGCCGCGATCGATGGTCCGTCGAGCACCCCCCGGCCGGTCGACGGTGCGAACGCCGCCCCCTCCCCGGCGAACCGGGTCGACGCGGCCGGCCGGGGCGTCCCGTCGGCCGCCGACAGCACCTGCCGGAGGACGCCGACGAGTTGGTCGGCCAGGTCCGCGGCCGACTCGAACCGCCGGGCGACGTCGGTGTGGGTGGCCCGCAGCAGCAGCCGGTGGTACGACTCGTTGTCCGCCAGCACCGGGTGCTGGGCCGGGCTCGGCAGCCGGTAGCGGTACGTCGTGGAGAATTCGGCGAACTCGAGGCTGAGCACGGCCATCGTCCGGGCCACCGTGTACAGGTCGGACGTGACCGACGCCCCGGCGGTCCCCACCTCCGGCGCCGAGTAGCCGGGCGTTTCCCAACCGGCGCTGACGTGGTCGTCGATCCGGCGCACCGCGCCCAGGTCCACGATGGTGAGCCTGTCGTCGGTGTGGATGACGTTGTCCGGCTTGAAGTCGCAGTACAGCAGCCCGCGGTCGTGCAGGTAGCCGAACGCGGGCAGCACCGCCAGCCCGTACGCGAGCACCTGGGCCAGCGGCAGCGGCCGCGGAGGGTCGACCCGCAGGTCACGCAGCGACCGGCCGCCGACGTACTCCATCACGATGTACCCGACGTCGGCGCCGAGCTTCCGGTCCCGGCGCTTCGCGAAGTCGTGGATCTTCACGATCGACGGGTGGTCCACGGTCACCAGGTACCGGCGCTCGGACACCGCGGCCTCCATCGCGTCCGGGTCGCCGGAGTTGATCAGACCCTTGAGCACCACCCAGCGGTCGCTGACGTCGTCGCCCACGTTCTTGTCCCGGGCCAGGTAGATCCAGCCGAGTCCGCCGTAGGCCAGACACCCCAGCACCTCGTAGCGCCCACTGACCAGCGTTCCGGGGGTCAGCGAGGGCACGAACGAGAACGGCGTCCGGCACTTCGGACAGAAACCCTCCACCCGGCCGGGCTTCCCGTTGCGGCTCCGGCCGACCTCCGCGCCGCACTTCCCGCAGTGCCGGCTGTTCTCCGGCACCTGCGGGTCCGCGAGCACGGCCCCGGCCGGGTCCGGCGGTGGGACCCGCGGGAGATCGACCATCCCGCCGCCGAGACGGCCGGGCCCGGTTCCCCGGGTCGACCGGTCCCCCGTTTCGATCGACGACGTACCGCTGGACGACGGTCCGTCGTCGTTCGTCGGGCTCGGCGGGCTGGCCGGGGCTTTGCGTCCGCAGTCGTCGCAGTAGCCGTCGGGGTCGTAGCTGCCGGTGCAGCCGGGCCGGATGCAGGAGCCGCTCATGCCGTACCGCCTCCTGAGCTCGGTCGCAGGGACCGTTGGTAGGCCACCACCGCCCGGGTCGCGGCGGCCAGGTCGCAGGGCGCGGTCCAGAGCAGGGCGTGGGCGTCGTCGTACGCGGAGAGCACGTCGGCGCGCTCGCCGAGCCCGGACCGGACCGCCTTCATCCGGTAGGCCTCGAGCCGGCCCCGGAGTTCCTCGCGCCGCTCGATCAGCCCGTCGGCGAACGCGCGCCGGTCGCGGGCCGCGTCGTGGGCGGCGGCGACCGCCTGCTCCAGGTCCGGGAGCGCCTGGTCGAGCGCGGTGCCGCGAATCCGGTCGAGGGCTCCGAGCCGGGCGCTGAGCCGCCCGGTCAACGCGTCGCCGGCCGGCAGCCGGGGATCGCGGATCTTGGCCGTGGCCCGGGCGTTGGCCGCGGTCACCGCCTCCTCGGCCGCGGCCAGCCGCTCCAGCGCCTCGCCGAGCGCCGCGATGCGCCCGGGGTACCCGGCCCGGGCGGCGGCGAGCCGGGTCAGCTCGTCGAGCCGGTCGGTGGCGGCCGCGACGACGGCGGCCGCCCCGGGGTCCGTGAGATCGGTGCCGATCGGATCCGCCTCCGCCCGCCGGGCCAACCGGCGCAGCGCCGCCGTGCTGTCCCCGGCGCCGACGGCGCGCTGGGCGGCGTCCAGACGGGTCTGTAAGGACGTGAGGGCGGTGACCTCGGTCAGCCGGGTGGCGACCTCGGCCACGACGGCGGTGACCTGGCGGCACTCCTCGGTGAGCCAGGGGCCGACGTCGACCAGGTCGGTCGAGCGCAGGCCGGCCGGGACGTCCTCGTCGGCGATCGGGGCGAAGAGCAGCGCGGAGACCGCCGTGAGAGGGGACCGGCCCGGGCGGGCCGCGTCCGGCGGACCGGCCGCGTCGAGTGCACCGCAAAACGCGCGGAAGGCGCCCCAGAGCGCGTCGAGCCGCGGCGCGAGCCGCTCCCACAGCTCGCGGGTCGCCCCGGCGAGCTCGGCGGTCCGCAGGTAGGCCAGGCCGTTGTCGGCGGTGTCCAGCGCGAACAGCGCGTCCGCCACCCGGTGCCGGTCACCGGCCAGCTGGGTGAGCGTCCGGGCGATCCAGGCCCGGTCGACGATCGCCGGCACGGCCGTCAGTCCCGGTACACGGCGACGGGCGTCGGCGCGGGGCCGAGCCGGCCGAGCCAGCGGTCGTAGCTGCGGGCCAGCGCTCCGCTCGACCGCATCCGGGCGAGGACGCCGTTGACGAACCGGACCAGGTCGCGGTCGTCCCGCGGGATCGCGACGCCGGACGGCTCGCTGCTCATCGGGGGCCCGACGAGCTCGGTGCCGGGATCCTGGGCCGCGATGCCGAGCAGGATCGTGTCGTTGGTGGACACCGCGTCGACCTGGCCCTGCTGGAGCAGCACCAGGCAGTCGAGCGTGATGTCGGTGGACACCGGCACGACGCCGGGGACCGCGGCGACCTTGGCGATGCTCGTGCTGCCCTTGGTCGCGCAGACCTTGCCGTGCCGGGCGGCGATGTCCTGGATGGACGTGATGCCGGAGCCCTTGTTCACGAGGATGCGCTGCCGGGCCCGCAGGTACTCGGTGGAGAAGTTGACCTGCTGCCAGCGCTCGCAGTTCATCGTCACGGTGCGGATCACCATGTCGACCTCGCGGCGCTGGAGGACCGGAATGCGGTCGACGGTGGTGATGTGGCGGTACTGGACGCGGTCCGGGGTTCCGAACAGCGCGCGCGAGATCGCCTCGGCCAGGTCGATCTCGAAGCCGGCCAGGGCGCCGGTGGTGGGGTCGCGGTAGCTGAGCAGGTAGGCGTTCTGGTCGATGCCGACGATGACGCGGCCGCGGCGCACGATCCGCGCCATCGTGCTGCCGGCGGGCATCCTGTTCGGGGCCGGGAGCGACGCCGGCGGCCGGAAGCTGGCGACCGGGTTGCACGTCGGCTGGGGCGACGGGCTGGGGACGACGGCCGGGTCGGCGACGTTGAGCGGCTCCGGGACGACCGGGGCCGGGGCCGGCGTACCGGTCTCGCCGGGCGCGGCCCCGCAGGCGGCGAGCAGCGCGACGACGACCCCGGCGGCACCGAGCCGCACCGCCGCGCGGGAAAGCACGGCGGCCCGGGTCATCGGTATTCTCCGATGCGCTTGCGGGTGCCGAGGACGACCGCGACGACGGCCAGCAGGCCGAGGGCGACGATCGCGACCCGGGCCGAGGCCAGGTCACCGGCCGCGCCGTCGGCGCGGTCGTCGAAGTAGTCACCGGTGAGCTCGACGTACTCGGCCAGCCGCTGGTCGAGCCGCTCGAACGCCACCGACGTGGTCTCCCCCGGGCCCGACACCAGCGCGACGGCGCCGCGATAGTCGCCGCGGTCGTCGAGGGCCCGGACCTTCTTGTGCAGCCCCCACCAGTACCGGGTCAGCCCGGCGACGCGGTCGAACAGGTCCCGGTCGGACGAGGCCCGGTCGGCGGCGTCGCCCAGGAGTCCGGACCGGCCGTCGGCGCCGACCAGCCGGGTGAGCACCTGGACGTAGTGCCTCTCGTCGGCCGCGCCGTCACCCCGGGAGATCAGCGTCAGCGACTCGTCGGCCCGGGCCTGCAGGACGAGGACCCGCGCCTCGGCCAGCCGGATGAACTGCTCCGACCCGAGCTTCCGTCCGTCGTCGAGGTACCCGACCGCGGAGCCGATCGCGACCGTCGACCAGACCAGGCCGACGACCGTCACCGCGGTCGCGACCGCGAGACCGGGGTTGAGCACGCGGTTCGTCCGCCGGAGGAGGAAGACCTGGGCCGCGGCCAGCGCGCCGAGCAGGAGCAGCCCGAGGACCGGAACGCTCACCGGGAAGTCGGCGCCGGCCCGCTGGGAGGCGGCCAGGCGGTCGGTCTCCCGCGTGAACAGGTCCTGGGCGGCGGGCAGCAGCGTGCCGCGCATCAGCCCGGACGCCTCCCGCAGGTAGGCCGCGCCGAGCGGGAGCTGCTGACGGTCGTAGGACCGGGCGGTCTCGACGAGTCCGGTGTAGACCGGCAGGCCGATCGCGAGCGAGCGGAGCTTCTCCTCGCTGCGCCGGTCGGGCTCGTTCGTGGCCCGGAGCGCCTGGGCCAGGGCCGAGCCGGCCCGCGCGATGTCGTCCTGATAGCGCTGACGCAGGGCGGGCGTCCCGTCGCCGCCGGCCAGGAACGCGGTGGCGGCCGAGGCGTCGGCGTCGGAGAGCGAGCGGTAGATGTCGAGCGCGTGGACGCTGAGCGGGCCGCTGACCGTCCGGACGTCCCGGACCTGGTCCTCGCGGGCACGGGTGCCGCTGTTGGCCATCGCCACCCAGAGCAGCCCGAGCACGACGAGCCCGGCGGTGACGGCGAGGAGCAGCCCGGGGGTGGTTCGGACCCGCCGGAGCGTGGGCGCGGTTCTCGTCCGGAGCGTGGGTGGGGCAGGAGGAGTTGTCGTCAGGACCACGGACCGCCCCCGATCTTCCGACTGCATTTCAGGCTAGGACGGGGCCGCAAGATGCGAAGCGAGAAATGCGGGTCGGTCAGACCACGGTGAGGCGGACCGGGCCTCCGCGGGGGTCGGCGTGACGCAGGATCGAGTACGGGACCCGGAAGACGCGGCCCGGGGCCGCCGGCCACGGTGGACGGACGACGCCGATCGGCAGGCCGTCCTGGAGCGCGGTGACGACCGGGAACCGGTGGAAGACGTCGCACCGGAGCAGCAGGCGGCCGCGGGCGGGCGCGGCGCCCCCGGGCTCGAAGATCTGCGGGGCGATCCAGCGCAGCGGTGGGTCGACCGAGAGCCCGAGCCCAGCGGAGGGTTCCGTCCGACCGTCCAGATGGGCGCGTACCGCCCGAGCCACGTGCCGGCCGTCGAGCGCGGCCACGTCCGCGGTGTCGACCGGGTGGAGAAGGTTCCCGGCCGCGAAGACCCCCGGGGTGCTGGTGCGCAGCGCCGTGTCGACCCGCGGGCCGCGGGTGCCGCGGTCCATGTCCAGGCCTCCGGTGCGGGCCAGTTCGTGGTCGGGGATCCAGTCGCCGGTGGTGATCACCGTGTCGCAGGGCACCCTGCGGCGCTCCCCGGTGCGCCGGTCCTCGACGTCGACCGCGGTCACCCGGCGCTTGCCGTGGATCGCGACGACCCGGGAGGCCGGCCGCACCGGCACGCCGAACGTGACCGCCTTCTCGTGCTCGGTGGTCATCAGTACCGTCCGGCAGCCGGCCTCGCGCAGCGTCAGGACCGCGGACCAGCTGACCAGCTCGGCGCCGATCACGACCGCCCTCGTGCCGACCTCCCGGTGGTGGAGATGGACGAGGTTCTGGAGCTGGCCGGTCGTGTAGACGCCGTCCGGGCGGTCGCCGGGGATCAGCCGGGCCGCCCTCGGGCGTTCGCGGGCTCCAGTGGCCAGCACGATCGCGTCCGCGGTCACGACCCGTCGGCCCCGGGGCGAGGTGACCTCGAGGGCCTGGGCCCCGGCCCAGCCGGTCACCATGGCCTCGGTCTCCAGCTCGGCGCCCGCGTCGCGGGCCGTCCGCGTCAGCCGGCGGGCGTACTCCGGTCCGGAGAGGAACCGGTGCAGGTCGCGCAGCCCGAATCCCGGGTGGTCGCTGTGCCGCGGGATCCCGCCGGTCTCGGCCTCCCGCTCGAGGACGAGCACCTCCGCCGACGACGCCAGCGCGGCCGCCGCGGTCAGCCCGGCCGGCCCCCCGCCGACGATCACGACGCGCCCGCTCATCGGGCGGCGCCCTGGGCCTCGACCAGTTCGGCGACGTGCGCGCCGCAGTAGAAACCCTGGCAGCGGCCGTTCATCACCCGAGTCCGGCGGCGCAGGCCGTCCAGATCCGACGGCGGAATCACCGACGCGTACGCGTCCCGGATCTCCCCGCTGGTCACCCGCTCGCAGAAACACACGATCCGCCCGTACTCCGGGTCGGCCTCGATCGCGGCCGCGTCCTGGTACGGACGCATGCCGGCCTCGCCGAGGTTCGGCATCCGCGGCGGCGCCGGCAGGTTCTCCCGCGGGGCCAGGTCGAGAAACCCGCTCAGCAACCCGGACACGTGCTCGGCGATCGCCATCCCGGCCGTCAGCCCGGTCGACCGGATCCCGCCGACCAGCACGTACCGCTGGTCGGCGTCCACGTCGATCAGGTAGTCACCGCGGTCGATCGCGGCCCGCAGGCCCGCGTACGTCGCGGTCACCTCCTCCTCGAGCAGCCGCGGCATCAGCTCCGCGCCCTTCTCCCGCAGGAACGCGAACCCGTCCGCCGACGTCCCGGTCGCGGTCCGGTCGGACAGGTCCTCGGCCGTCGGGCCGAGCATCACGTTGCCGTAGATCGTCGGCGAGACCAGCACGCCCTTGCCGACCTTCGACGGCACCGGCAGCACGATCACCGGCACCAGCGGCCGGGCCAGCTTGTCGAACACCAGCAGCTCGCCGCGCCGGGGCGTCACCGTGAACCGGTCGTACCCGAACAGCCGGTCGAGCACGTCCGCGCCGAGCCCGGCCGCGTTGATCACCCACCGGGCCGAGACGCGGCCCGCCGTCGTCGAGATCCCGGTCGTCGACGGCCCGACCGCCACCGACGTGACCCGGTGCCCGCGCAGCAACGTCACCCCGCGGTTCACCGCGTCCGTCGCCAGCGCCAGGTTCGTCGTCCAGGTGCAGATGATCGACTCCCCCGGCACGCTCAGCCCGCCGAGCGCGCCCGGCCCGAGGTCCGGCACCTGCCGGTACACCTCGTCCGCGGACACGATCCCGCACGCGGTGTACCCGTTCTGCTCGGCCTTCCGACGCAGGCCCGGCAGCGCGTCCCGTTGCTCGGACGTCCAGGCGACGAGCAGCGCACCGGTCCGTTCCACGGGGACGCCGGTCTCCGCCGCGTACGCTCCGAGCAGCGCGTATCCCCGGGCGACCAGCCTCGACTCGAGGGTGCCGGGGGTCGCGTCGAACCCGGTGTGCAGAATCGCGGTGTTGGCCTTGCTGGTGCCGTCGCCGACGTCGTCGCGTGCCTCGAGCAGCGCCACCGAGCGGGACGTGCCGCCCAGCGTCCGGGCGAGCGCGGCCCCGACGAGTCCGCCGCCGATCACCGCGATGTCGAACGTCACGAGGTTCCCTTCGAGGAGAAGGCGGCCGCTTCGCGCCACCGTGCGAGGTGCGAGGCCGCGCGGTCGGGCGTCCAGAGGGGTTCGAAGACCGACGAGGGCCGCCAGCCGCCGACGACGTCGGCCACGACGGCGGTGGGGTCGAGCGCGAGGCGCGCGCAGGCGGCGGCGCCGAGCGGCGTGGCGTGCGGCGAGGGGTAGACCTCGACGGGCAGCTGGGCCAGGTCGGCCTGGGCCTGCAGCAGCACGCGGGAGCGGGTCAGGCCGCCGTCGACCCGCAGGCGGGTGAGCGCGGCGCCGAGGTCGTCGCCGACCAGCACGGCCAGCGCGGCGACCTGCGCGGCCATCCCTTCGAGCACGGCCCGGACCAGGTGACCGCGGTCGGTGGAGAGCGTCATCCCGGAGAACGTCGCCGTCGCGCCCGGGTCCCACCAGGGCGCGGCCAGGCCGGCCAGCGCGGGCACGCAGAGCACCCCGTCGGAGGCGGCGGCCGACGCGTTGTCGAGCTGGTCGGCGCCGGTGATCAGCCCGAGCGAGATCAGCCACCGGACCGCCGACGCGGCCGTGTAGACCTGCCCGTCGACGCAGTACGCGGTGCCGTCGCGCAGGGTCCAGGCCACCGAGGTGGCCAGCCCGGCCCTCGACCGGGCCGCGGTGCCGCCGAGCTGCGCGAGCAGGAACGCCCCGGTGCCATAGGTGCACTTCGCCTCGCCGGGCGAGAGGCACGACTCGGCCAGCAGCGCGGCCTGCTGGTCGACGATCAGCCCGGTCACCGGCAGCTCGCCGCCGAACGCCGTGGTCGTGCCCACGACGTCGTCCGAGGCGACGAGTTCCGGCAGCTGCTCGTCGCCCAGCCCGAACACGTCGAGCAGGTCGTCGTTCCAGGCGACCGCGTCGACGTCGAGCAGGAGCGACCGCGACGCGGTCGACGTGTCGGTGACGAACGCGCCGCAGAGGTGGTGCACCAGCCAGGTGTCGGTCGTGGTGACCACGCCGTCGCGGGTCAGCGAGTCGCGGATCCAGCGCATCTTCGGCGCGGAGAAGTAGCAGTCGAGGACCAGGCCGGTCCGCTCGGCGACCGCCGGGGCGTGCGCGGCGAGGCCGGCGCAGATCGCTTCGGCCCGCCGGTCCTGCCAGACGATCGCCGGGGTCAGCGGCTCGCCGGTCGCGCGGTCCCAGGCCAGGACGGTCTCGCCCTGGTTGGCCAGCGCGACCGCGCTCAGCGGCCGGCCGGCCTCGGCCGCGGCCCGGCGCCCGGCGGTCAGCACCGAGTCGAGCAGGGCGCGCGGGTCCTGCTCGACGCCCCCGCCGTCGAGGTACCGCGGGTGCAGCGTCTCCTCGGCGATCGCCAGGACCCGCCCGGTTTCGTCGACGACGATCGCCTTGGTGCCGGACGTCCCCTGATCGATGGCGAGGATGTTCACGGCTTTACTGTATAGACCATGCGGTGTGGACCGGAAGGTACCGTCGGTCATGGTTAGGCTGTCGGGCGTGGCGGCGAAGAATACCAAGGGTGCGTCCGCGCCTCGTTATCTCACGATCGCCGGCGAACTGCGCGACCGGATCACCACCGAGAAGCTCGCGCCGCACACGCTGATCCCGTCCGAGCGAGAGCTCTCCGACCAGTACGGGGTCAGCCGGATGACCGCGCGCCATGCGCTGTCGCTGCTGGAGAACGAGGGCTACGTCTACCGGCGCCCGCCGCGGGGCACGTTCGTGGCCGAGCCGCGCGTCCGGTTCCACATCGGAAGCTTCTCCGACGAGATCACCCGGGTCGGGCGACGGCCGTCCGCGCAGGTCGTGTGGGCCGAGGAGCGGGAGCCGAGCCCGTCGGCCCGCGAGGCGCTCGACCTCGCGCCCGGCGTCACCGTGCACGCGCTGCACCGTCTGCGTTTCGCCGACGACGAGCCGATCGCGCTGGAGACGACGTATTTTCCGAGCGGGTTGACGCCGGGTCTGCTGGAGCAGGGGTTGACCGGGTCGCTGTGGGAAGTGCTGCGTCGGCAGTACGGGATCGTCCCGACGCACGCCCGGGCGACGATCCAGTCGATCGTCATCGACGACGCGTCGTGTGCGAGGTTGAAGGTGCGGAGCGCGTCGCCCGGGGTGCTGTTGACGCGGTGGACGTATGACGGGGGCGGGCGGTGTATCGAGTTCGCGCGGGACGTGTACCGGGCGGACAGGGCGTCGTTCGAGGTGGAGGCGACGATTCCGGTGCCGGTGGAGTGAGAGTCGTTCGGACTCGGGTCAAGTTGTGTGACCGGTAGCCGACCGAGCCGGGAAGCGCCGACGCGCCGCAGGCGGACCCCGGGCCCGGCCTCGCCGCCCAAGCCACCATCGCGGTACCGCCACCGGCCGGGCCGGCCGCCGGCCGGGTCGGATCGGCCGGATCGGCCGGGTCGAAGCGGCCGGGTCAGATCGGCCGGGTCAGATCAGCCGGGTCAGATCAGCCGGGTCGAAGCGGCCGGGTCGGCTGGACGGGCCGGAAGGCTCTCCGCGGTCGACGCGCCGGGCGTCGGCCGCACGCCAGCAGCGCACCGCAGCCAGGCCGCCCCAGCGAACTCCGGGCAACAGACCGCCGCGCGCCGGGCCACGCGCCACGCGCTCGCCGTCGGCCGCACCCGCGACATATCGCGAACAGCCTGCGCCAGCCGTCTCCGGGCGCCAAACGCCAGGCGGATCTGACCCCAGCGGCCGGTCAGCCCGGTCTGGCCTGGCGGCCCCGGTCCGGAGGCCTCGCGACGATCGTCGCCACCGCCCGGCGCGGCCGCTCTCGCATCAAATCCGCGGATCACCACCGCCGACGCTCAGGCGCGATCCACGAGCCACCACCCCCGCCGCGACGCCCCGTCCCGGTGTTCGGGGCTGATCGCGGCGGTCAGGTTCGTCCAGCCTGGTGGGGGTGCCCGAGGCCGGGTGGTGGGCTGTCACCAGATCCGGTGAAAGCTCGCAGGTTGACCGATGAGGCTGGTCCGCCGGGTCGGAACCTGATCCGGGTGCGGCGGGCGACGATGATCTTGGCGTCGTCGTCGGGGACGCCGGTCAGCGTGATCGCCTCGCAGGTGGCCGCGGATGAGGGCACCGTGCGGAAGGTGATCCACCGGTTCAGCGAGGGCGGGCTCAAAGCTCTGGACCCTCGTTGGGCGGGAGGCCGTCCCCGCCGTTCACGCGGTGGAGCCTGCGGAAACTCGCCGCACCGCCGTTTCGCGTTCGGCCAGTTCGGGCCCCTGGCCATCCGCCCTCACCACGGTGCCGGATGGGCGCCCCGGACCCGTCCGGATCGTCGGCCGGCCACGTACCGGCGGGTGCAGGGGGATCCGGTATATCCACGGCTGCTAGTCCCTCGCCGAGGACCGCCTCTGCGGCGTGCTGCGCCGCCGCAAAGGCGGCGATCACACCCTCGCAGCCCTGAAGTCGATCCGGGCCGCCCGGCCAGACGGTGATTCCAACCACATCGCGCTGCCCCGGGACCTGCACCGATACCTTCGATGGCGCAACACCAACGTCCGGCATCCCGATCTCCTGGCAGCACGACGCCGCGAACCTTGAATGGTCAACGCGCTAGGCGACCGTCACGTCCACTCCCGTGCTGGAGAACGACTCGTGGAGCTGCAGCCGCGCGATCGTCTGGCCCTTCGGGAGATCGAACACCCAGTTCACCGCGGTGCTGTTCCCCGGGTTCAAGTCGCTGATGAACAGCGACGAATCGTCGTTGGCGGAGATCGTCGCGCCGATGTCGGCGCGGAACTCCTGCCCGCTCGCGTTGTACGCGGTATTCGTGCTCACCGAGAGCGACAACGGCGCATTGCCGACGTTCTTCACCGACGAACTCACGACGCAGAACTGACCCTGCGGCGTCTTCCGCGTGTACTTGCCGCCGACCGACGTGACCTCGCACTTCACCGACTTCACGGTGAACTCGGCGTTCCCGTCGCGGACGGCCTGATTGATCTTGCTCTGGTCGGCGACCTCGCGGCCGCCCTGGGAGACCGGGTCACTGCTCGACCCGGAAGACGAGCCCGAGTCGAGGTTCGAGATGAAGATCGCGCCGATGATGCCGAAGACCAGGCATAACGCGACGATGCCCCCGACGATGGCCAGCGCGATCTTGCCACCCGAGGACTTCTTCGGCGGCGGCACCTGCCCGTACGGCGGCGCCCCGAACCCCGCCCCGTGGCCCGGCGCCCCGTACGGAGCCTGCCCCACCCCGGGCGGCCCGACCGGCGGCTGCCCGTACGGCTGCTGCCCGTACGCCGGCTGCCCGTACGACGGATCCCCGTAGGAAGGCTGCCCATAGGACGGCTGCCCGTACGACGGCTGCCCGTACGACGGGCCTCCGGACGCCGGCCCTCCGGACGCCGGCTGCCCGTACGGACCCCCCGACCCCGGCTCCCCGTACGAAGGTTGCTGACCGTAACCGGATGACTGACCGTACGAGGGCGATGACCCGGGCGGCGGCGGAAGCGGCTCACCGTACGGCTGCTGCGGGTCGTGAGGGAACGTCATGTGCAGCGACGCTACCGGTGCCGGGCCGACCCCCTCTCCCGGATTCGTGTCAATGGCCGTGACGGACGAGCAGGAAGTCGAAGCCGTCGTCGAGGAAGTAGATCCGCGACCAGGACAGCGGCCGCCCGCCCGGCAGGTACTGCACCTGGTCCAGCAGCAGGTACAACCCGGAGCCGCTCCGACCGGCGCCCCACCCGGCGTCCGGATCGAGAACGGCGCGGACCTGGCAGACGGCGCGCTCGGGCAGCGCGTTCACCGACGCGAAGCGTTCGAAGATCGACCCGGACAGGTCGGAGACCTCCAGGTCGACGACGTCGGCGGCGATCACCGAGTAGTCGAACGCGACCGTCCGGTCGTCGGACGTGATCTCCCGCTCGATCTCGAAGACGTCGGCCCCCGGCTCCCGTTCCAGACGTCCGGCCTCGTCGGCCGAGGCCGGACGCCGCTGCCGTAACCGGTAGGACGACCCGGGCCGGTGACCCTGCGACGCGATGACGTCGTGCAGCGACCGCAGCTCCTGCAGCCCGGCCCGGATCGACGAGTTGTACCTGGTCACGTACGTGCCCGACCCGTGCCGGGTCTCGACCAGCCCGGCCCGCGCCAGCTGCAGCAGCGACGAGCGCATCGTGTGCCGCGACACCCCGTACTCGGCCGCCAGCTCGGCCTCGGTCGGTAACTGGTCTCCGGTGGACCATTCGGCTCCGATGCGTTCCCGGAGCGAGGCGGCGATCGCCTCCGGCAGTGCGGTAGCGCGGACCGGGCGTCGAGGCACAGGCGAACCCCCAGAAGGCCGAAGTTGTTGAATCACTGATTCAATCCCTTAAGCTGCTCGGAACGTAACCCAGTTAGCCGGTAGGAGAAGTGAAGATGAGACGGTTATTGGCCATCGGCCTCGGAGCCGCGCTGACCGTGATGGCCGTCACCGGCTGCAGTGCCGACAGCGGTTCGGGCTCGTCCGGCGGCGGCTCGTCGCAGATCGTCGTGATCACGCCGAACCCGGTCGGCGTCGACGCGTTCCTCAAGCTCAGCGTCGACGGCTCGAAGGCCGCCGCGAAGGCGCAGAACGCCGACGTCAAGGTGTACGAGAGCACCGACCCGACGAGCATCTCGCAGAACCTGCAGGCCGCGATCGACGCGAAGCCCAAGCTGATCATCGCGATCGGCTTCAACTTCGACGACCTCATGAAGACCGCGCCGGTCGACAACCCCGACCAGCAGTTCCTCCAGGTCGACTCGTGCCCGGAGAACCCGGCGAAGAACCTCACCTGCGCCCGGTTCAAGGAGTACGAGGCGGTCTACCTGGCCGGCGTCGAGGCCGGTCTGCTGACCAAGAAGAACGCGATCGGCGCGGTCGCCGCGCTCGACTCGCCGTTCATCCACCGCTGGACCGACCCGTTCGGCGAGGGCGCGAAGTCGGTCAACCCGAAGACCGCGTTCACCCCGCTCTTCGTCGGCGGCAACAACCCGTTCAGCGACCCGGCGCGGGCGAACGCCCAGGCCACGACGCTCGGCCAGAAGGGCGTCGACTACGTCATGGCGGCCTCGTCGGCCGGCAACACGGGGGTCTTCCAGGCCGCGAAGGCCGGCGGCTTCAACGCGTTCGGCGTCGACGTCAACGAGTGCGGCAAGCAGCCCGGCGTCGTCGTCGACAACGCCATCAAGCGGGTGGACGTCGCGATCGAGAACGCGGTGAAGGCGATTTACGGCGGGAAGCCCGGCGGGGTGACCGAGTACGGCCTCAAGGAGGACGGGGTCGGTCTGACCGGCCTGGAGGACGACGTGGCGTCGTCCGGTTGCCTCATCGCGCAGCACCCCGACGTGCTCGCGAAGGTGAAGGAGGCGCGTGACCAGATCGTCGCCGGCACGCTGACGATCAAGGACCCCGCGGCCGCATGACCTCCCGGGTCCGGCTCACCGGCATCACCAAGCGTTTCGGGCCGGTCCTGGCCAACGACGACGTGGATCTCGACCTGCTCTCGGGCGAGGTCCACGCCGTCGTCGGCGAAAACGGCGCCGGTAAGTCGACATTGATGTCTGTTCTGTATGGAAGTGTCCATCCAGACGCCGGCCAGATCGCAGCGAACGGCGTCCCGGTCCGGTTCACGTCGCCGGGCGACGCGATCGCCGCCGGTATCGGCATGGTCCACCAGCACTTCCAGCTGTTCGAGAGCTTCAGCGTCACCGACAACGTCATCTACGGCGCCGAGCCGTCCCGGCGCGGGGTGATCGACCGGGCCTCCGCCCGCGACCGCGTCGCCGCGCTGATCGAGGAGTACGGCTCGACGCTGGATCCGTCCGCGGCCGTCCGGACGCTGCCGATGGGGCTGCGGCAGCAGGTCGAGATCCTCAAGGCGCTCTACCGCCACGCCGACGTGCTGATCCTCGACGAGCCGACCGCGGTGCTCACCCCGGCCGAGACCGGGCTGCTGTTCACGTCGCTGCGCCGGCTGGCCGAGCGGGGCGTCGCGATCGTCCTCGTCACCCACAAGCTCGACGAGGTGATGCAGGTCAGCGACCGGGTGACGGTTCTGCGGCAGGGCCGCGTCGTCGAGACGGTCCCGACCGCCGACACCACCCCGGCGGCGCTGGCCCACGCGATGACCGGGCGGGACATCGAGACCGCGGTCAACGACGCCCCGGCGTCTCCCGGAGCGGCCGTGCTCACGGTCACCGACCTGCGGATTCCGGCCGAGGGGACCCGGGCGGCGATCGCCTGCGACCACCTGCGGGTCCGCGCCGGGGAGATCGTCGGGATCGCCGGCGTCGCCGGCAACGGCCAGGCCGAGTTCGTCCAGGCCGTCGTCGGCCTCCGGCCAGCGTCGGGCTCGGTCACGATCAACGACGTGGACGTCAGCCGGGCGGACGTCCGGCGGCGGCGCCGGGCCGGGATGGCGTACGTGCCGGAAGACCGCGCTGCCGTCGGGTCGGCCCGGGCTCTGAGCATCTCCGATAACCTGGCGGTGGGGCGGTTCCGAGGCTGGCTCAAGCCCTCCGCGCTGCGCAGACATGCCGCCGACCTGATGGAACGGAACGACGTCCGGGGGGCCGGCCCGGAGGCCCGGATGTCGTCGTTGTCCGGCGGGAACGCGCAGAAGGTCGTGCTGGCGCGCGAGCTCTCGCAGCGGGCGCCGCTGCTGGTGGCCGAGAACCCGACCCAGGGCGTCGACGTGGGTGCGATCGAGTACATCCACCGCGAGCTGCTGGCGTACCGGGCGGCCGGCAACGGGGTGCTGCTGGTGTCGAACGAACTGAGCGAGCTGATCGCGCTGGCCGATCGGGTACACGTGCTGGTCGGCGGCCGGTTCGTGGCGTCGTTCGAGCGGGCTCAGCTCTCCGAGGGCCGCCTCGGCGAGGCGATGACGAATGCCGGAGCCGGCGCCGGGACCGCGGCCCTGACCCCGCCGGAAGGAGACTGATGGCGATCCTGCGGCGGGTACTCACCGGGGCCGCACTTCCCGCGCTCGTCGCCAGCTTCCTGGTCGGGGCGCTCGTGCTGCTCAGCGCCGGAACCAACCCGCTCACCGGCTACCAGGCCCTGGTGCGGGGCGTGCTGCTCGACACCAACCTGCCCTACCTGGCCGCCGCCTTCGCGCCGATCCTGGGCATGGCGGTGAGCTTCGCGGTCCCGCTGCGGATGGGCGAGTTCAACCTCGGCGGCGACGGCCAGCTGGTGCTCGGGGGCATCACCGCGGCGGCGGTCGCATCGGCCGTCCCGGACGCCGGGCTGCCGGGCTTCGCGCTGGCCGCGCTGGCCGGGGCCGCGGCGGCCGCCGTCTGGGCGGCGCTCTCGGTGCCGCTGGCCCGCTGGGGGCGGGTCCCGATCATCATCTCGACGCTGCTCCTCGGGTTCCCCGCGGTGTCGTTCGCGTCCTATCTGGCGCGCTACCCGCTCACCGACAAGGGCACCGGCATCCCGCAGACCCCGCGCCTCCCGGACGCGATGCACCTGCCGTCGCTCCCGGCCAGCGCGTACGTCAACGTCGGCCTGGTCGTCGCGATCGTGCTGTTCGCCGCGTACTGGGTCGTGGACGCCCGAACCGGCACCGGCCTGGAGCTCCGGACGCTCGGCGCGAATCTCCGCTTCGGGCAGTACGTCGGCATCGACGTCGAACGGCGGACGCTCGGCGCGCTGGCCGTCAGCGGGGCGATCGCCGGCCTGACCGGCGCGTTGATCGTCGCCGGGCCGCCGTACCGGTTCATCGACGGCGCGCTGGTGGCGCCGGGCTACACGTTCACCGGCGTCACGGTCGCACTGATCGCGTCGGCCCGTCCGGCCGGGCTGCTCGCCGGGGCGTTGCTGTTCACCGCGCTCCAGGTCGGCGGCACCGGGATGGAGCGGGACGTCGGCATCCCCCGCCAGCTCACCGCGATCATCCAGGCCGCCGTCGTCATCACGTTCGTGCTGATCGTCGCCGTGCGGGCCCGCCGGAAGGTGGTCGCCCGATGAACGTCTTCACGCTCGGATTCGTCGCCGCGGTCCTGATCGCGCTGGCACCGGTGCTGCTCGCCGCGCTCGGCGGTGCGCTCTGCGCCCGCGTCGGGGTGTTCAACATCGGCCTGGAAGGGCAGATGCTGCTGGGCTGCTTCACCGCGGTCGCGGTGAGCGCTCGCACCGGCAGCGCGGAGCTCGGGGTGGCCGCCGCCGCCGGGGCCGGGGTGCTGACCGCGCTCGTGCTCGCGATCGGGTCGGTACGGCTCAACGCCGACCCGATCGTGCTGGCGATCGGCACGAACCTGCTCGCGGTCGGGCTCACCGGCTTCCTGCTGCGCTCGGTGCTGGGCACCAGCGGCACGTACAGCAGCCCCGACCTGGCCGGTCTGACGCCGCTCGGGTCGACCTGGGTCGGTTCGATCCCGGTGCTGGGGACGGTGCTGGCCGGCAGCAGCTGGCTCGTCGTGCTCAGCCTGGTGCTCGTCGTCGTACTGGCGGTCTTCCTGTCGCGCACCCCGGCCGGCCTGCGGCTGCGCGGGATCGGCGAGAACCCGGACGCGGCCCGCAGCCTCGGGGTCGACGTGTCGCGCTATCAGCAGGCCGCCGTTCTGGTCGCCGGTGCGCTCTGCGGGCTGGCCGGTGCGCAGCTCGCGCTCGGCAACGTCCAGCTGTTCAGCGAGCAGATGACCGCCGGTCGGGGCTGGGTCGCGGTCGTCGCGGTCATGCTCGGCCGCGGCCGGCCCGGCTGGGTGCTCGGCGCGTCGGTCGTGTTCGGCGCGGCCGAGGCGTTCGGCTTCCGCCTGCAGGGGCTGGGACTCCCCCAGCAGGCCACCGACGCTGCGCCCTACGTCATCACGCTGCTCGCCCTGATCTTGACCTCGGTCCGCTGGCGCCGGACCGTGCAACCCACCGGAGGAACCCCATGACCGCGGTAGTGATCGACACCGACACCGGCATCGACGACGCTCTCACGCTCGTCTATCTGGCCGCGGTCGGCGGCGTCGAGATCGTCGCCGCCACCGCGACCCACGGGAACTGCTCGACGGCCGACTCGGCGCTCAACGTCGGGCACGTGCTCGCGCTGTGCGGGCTTCCGGACGTGCCGATCCACCTCGGGCGCCCCGGCCCGATCAGCGGCAAGGACCCGCGGTACTCGTTCCACGTCCACGGGCACGACGGCCTCGGTGACCTCGGGATCGATCGCCTGCCCGGCCACCAGTCGGCCGAGCCGGCGGCCGAGGCGCTGGTCCGGATCAGCCGGGAACGGCCGGGCGAGGTGGACCTGCTCGTCCTCGGCGCGATGTCCAATATCGCCGACGCGATCGCGATCGACCCGCTGGTCCTCACCCGGTACCGGTCGGTCGTCGTGATGGGCGGCTCCGGGCCCTACCAGCCCGCGGGCACGATCCTCGAGGTCGACGCGAACGTCGACGCCGACCCGCAGGCGGCCGAAGTGGTGTACGGCGCGGAGCACGGGAATCTGGTGATGGTGGGCGTGAACGTGACGACGCCGGCGATCCTCGACGAGCAGTTCATGGCCGCGCTGGCGGCGAAGGCCGGCCCGGTGACCTCGTTCTGTTCGGCGATCCTCGGGTACTACCTGGACTTCTACCAGGAGAAGTGGGGCCGCCGGATCTGCTCGGCGCACGACCCGCTGGCCGCCGGGATCCTGCTGCACCCGTCGTGGATCACCCGGTCGGCCGACGGCCCGGTCAACGTCCGCGACGACGGCTACGCCGTCCGGGCCCGCCTGATGCGCACGGCCGACCTGGAGCTGCCGGCCTTCCCGCTCGTCGAAACGCCGGACACGCACGTCGTGCTCGACGTCGATCAGCGGGCTTTCCTCGCCGAGTTCACCGACGTCCTGGCCAATGCGGACGCTCGCCTGGCGGGCGAGGGGCCAGGAAGGTCCTAGCACCGCGGAGCCGGGTGGTGAGCTTCGCCTGAGTGGCGGTGCAGTCGAGGCGGACGTCGAGCGGGGCGGGCGGGCCCAGCTCGGCTCGCCGCCCGGTCGGGAGGTGATCGGTCGGGACGCCGTCGCGGCGCCCGATCAGCACCCCGAGCTCGTGCCGACTGACCGCGTCGGGACCGGCGACGTGGTGGACGCCGGGGTGCGCGGCCAGTTCGAGCAGCGCCGACGCCAGGTCGGTGACGTGCACCGGGCAGCGGATGTCGTCGGTGAACAGGACCCCGCGGCTGGGATCGGCGGCCAGCCGGTGCAGGAACCGCTCGTGCTGCGACTCCCCTTCCCCGACGACCCCGGGCCCGACGAGCCCGGGCCCGACGAGCCCGGGCCCGACGATCAGCGACGTTCGCACGATCGCCGCGTCGGGCGCCATCGCGGCGATCGCGGTCTCGGCGGCTGCCTTGGCCGCGCCGTACGGGGTGATCGGATCCGGCAACGCGGTCTCGTCGTAGCTCGGCGCCGCCCCGGAGAACACGACGTCGCTGGAGACGTGCACGAGCCGCGCCCCGGCCGCGGCCGCCGCGAGCCCCACGTGTGCCCCGCCGGCAGCGGTGGTGGCCCAGTCCGACTGCCGGTACGCCGCGTTGACGATCACGTCGGGCCGGACGGCGGTGCCCAGCGCAACCGTGCCCTCCCGACTCCGAACGTCGACCCGCCGCCACTCGACCCCAACCGCCCCCGCGCCGCCCCCTGGTGCGCCACCCCCGACCGCGCCACCCCCGACCGCGCCGCCCCCGACCGCGCCGCCGCGGACGGGGTTGCCGTAGTACGTGGCCACGACGTCGTGCCCGGCCGCCAGCCCCACCCGGACGACCTCCCACCCGAGAAACCCGCTACCCCCGACGACCAGGATCTTCACCCGCTCACGCTATCCGGCCCGGAGCCCCTCGGCCGCGGACCGGCGGCCGCCCAGCACCGCCCGGCCCCGCGGTGAGCCCGGCGATCACCCCACCCGCGGCAACGACCAGCACCGCGAGCCCGACACTCGCCTGCCCCGGCGACGCCCCCAGCGCCTGCGCCAGCGCCGACGACCGCCGGTTGTCGAGCACGGTCACCCAGGCGAGCACGATCGCGCTCACCGCCGCCAGCACCGCCCGGCGCGGTCGCCGCCCGGCCACCCGGAGAGCCAGCAGCAACGCCACCGGCAGCCGGGACGACACCCCGATCAGCCACCCGACCCGCCGCGACGCGCCCGCCGGACCCCGGGCGGCGTCCGCCAGCGCGACCGCGGTGCTGGTCCGGGCCGCGCGCCGAGCCGGAACCGCGGTCGCGACGCCGACGACCAGCAGGGCCGCGCCGAGCACGGTCCCCATCGTCGCCGGGGTGAGCGCCGGCGTGCCCGCGCGGCCCAGCAGGCCCGCCACCGAGCCGGTCAGCAGCGGTGCGGCGCAGGACGGCCCGGTGGCCGGACGCGTCCCGCTCCACCACCACGGCGCCGAGCGTCAGCCCGGCCGCCGCCGCGACGACGGCCACCAGCAGGTACTCGGCCAGCAGCACGGCCGCGGCCAGCCCGGCCGTACCGCCGGCCGCCTCGAGCAGCCCGACCCGCCGGGACTGATCCGCCATCCGTCCGCCGACCAGCACCGACAGCCCGGCCACGGCGAGCAGGCCGAGCAGCCAGTCCCCGATCAGCAGCAGGATCTGCGTGTCTGCGGCGAGCTCGGTCGCGGCGCCGCGTCCGGATGGCCAGCCGAAGGTAGTCGACGTAGACGTCCGCACCGAGGCTCTGCAGGTCGGACCGGGTCAGCCAGATCAGCCCGGGATTGCGCAGCACGTCGGCCGGGAGGTCGTCGGCCGCGCCGTGCCCGCAGTGCACCAGACAGTAGGCCGCCGGATAGGGCGGCAGCGCCGCACTGACCGCGACGCCCACCACGGGGAACGACCGCCCGTCCACGGTGCCCGGATCGCCGACCCGCACGCCGAAGGCGTCCGCAAGAGCACCTTCGACCACGACGCCGCCGGAGCGGACCCAACTGCCGTACAGCACCTCGGGCCGGTCGACGGAGCCGGTGACGCCGTCGGCGCCGGCGAGCCCGGCCAGATCGGTCGCCCGTCCCACGGCGACGACGTCGGGCCCGGCGGTCGCGGCCCGGGTGTCGGCGTACGGGTCGGCGGCCGCGTCGCGCAGGGTGAGCCGGGCGATCAGGCGGATCATTGCTCGTCGAACCCGATCAGTGCCGAGAGCTGCCCGGTCGCGCCGCCGGAGAGCCAGGTCTCGTCGACGAACACGCCGTCGCGCATCGTGATCAGGCGGTCGGCGGTGGCTGCGATCCGCGAATCGTGGGTGACGATGACCAGCGTCTGCCCGGCCGCGTGCAATTGGTCGAAGAGCTGGAGGACGTCCATCGTGGCGGCGCTGTCGAGGTTGCCGGTCGGCTCGTCGGCGAAGACGACCAGCGGCTCGTTGGAGAGCGCGCGGGCGATCGCGACCCGCTGCCGCTGCCCGCCGGAGAGCGCGGACGGCAGGAACCGGGCCCGGTCGGCCAGCCCGACCTGCTCGAGCAGTTCCAGCGCCCGGCGCCGGGCCGTCCGCGGTGACCGGCCGGCGAGCAGGGCCGAGAGTTCGACGTTCTCGACCGCGGTGAGCTCCTCCATCAGGTGGAACGTCTGAAAGACGAACCCGACGTCGCTCCGCCGGATCCGGGCCACGCCGGTCTCGCTGACGTCGTCGATCCGGCGGCCGTTGAGCTCGATCTCGCCTCGGGACGGGCGGTCGAGGCCGCCGAGCAGGTGCAGCAGCGTCGACTTCCCGCAGCCGCTCGGCCCCATCACCGCGACGGTCTCCCCCGCGCGTACCTCCAGGTCGACGCCGTCCACGGCGCGGACCAACCCCTCGCCCCGGCCGTACCACTTGTGCAGGCCACGGGCGGACAGCACGGTCACGATCCACTCCTTCGCTGGGTCCAGCTCTGTTCACAGGCCTCGAGCCACCGCAGATCCGCCTGGAGGCGGAGCACGATGCCTTCGAGCAGCAGTCGGGCGTTCGATCCGTCCGGTTCGGACATCGCCGCCCGCTGCGCCTCGCGCAACCGGCGCAGCAGCTCGCGGCGTTGGGTGTCGACGATCGTGATCGGGTCGGCGAGACCGGCCTGGGCGGCGGCGATCAGCTTGAGGTGGAACTCCGCGAGGTCGGGCTTCGGCCAGCTGACCTCGGCGATCCATTCGGCGACACGATGCTGGCCCGCTGCGGTGAGAGCGTAGACCTTCCGGTCGGACCGCTCGGCGTTGTCCACCGTCAGCAGGCCGGCTCTCTCCAGCCGGGTCAGCGTGACGTAGATCTGGCCCGCGTTCAGGGCCTCGCCGAGCGGACCGAGGGCGTCACGGAGGCGGGCGCGGAGCTGATATCCGTGCGAGGGCTCCTTGGCCAGCATCGCGAGCACGACCTCCTGCTGCACGGCCCCTCCTAGCTAACGGTTAGCCGTCACTCTAACGGTTGGCCCCAGCCGTGAGCCACTACTTGCCCGAACGGAAAACAGTGACTACTTTCTAGATAGGCAAGTAGTCGAGGGAGGCGTCATGGACGACGAACAGCGCACTGCGGCCGAAGCGCTCGCGGCCGTGCAGTCCCATCAGGACCGGGCCCGGCGGGCGGCCCGCCTGCCGTGGTGGTTCTACGCCGCGGCGTTCGTACTGATCGCGGCCGGCGTCGCGAGCAACGACTTCGTCAGCCTCAGCGGGGCGAAAGTGCTCGCCGGGGTGATCGTCGTCGTGCTGGCGGTCGTGATGATCGCGCGGTACGCGAGCGGAACCGCGCTGCTCAGCCAGCTCCGCGGGGTGCAGCCGCGGTCGTACGACGCGCGTGCGGTGATGGTCGTCGTGATCGCCGGAGCGGTCGGCGGGTGGCTGGCCGCGCGCTTCGGTAGCGGGGCCGCCGAGCGGCTGGCCGACGACCTCGGCCTGCACCGGTTCCCGTACACGGTGGACGGCGTCCTGGCCGGCGCGTTCATCGTCGGGGTGCTCGCGCTGGCTCAGCTGGTCGGCGCGCCCCACCGTCCGGCTCGATGACCGAATCCCCGGCCTGGAGCCGGACGCCGGGCCTGGACCGACTCCTGTCGGACCCGACCCGGCTGGCCCTCATGTCGGTCCTCTGCTCGGTCGACTGGTGCGACTTCGCCTTCCTGCGCGACCAGGTCGCGCTCTCGGACTCCGCGCTCTCCAAGCAACTGGCGACGCTCAAGACCAATGGCGACGTCGAGCAGCGGCGCACCTATCTGGGTCGGGTACCCAAGACCACCGTGCGGGCGACCGACCAGGGGCGGGCCCGGTTCCTGGCGCACGTCGAGGCGCTACGCGCGATCGTCGAGCGCACGCCCCGCCCGCCGGACGGTCAGGGCTGAGCGAGCCGCCAGAGGTGGGTGGCGACGGAGCCGTTGCCCGGGTTGGCGGTGAAGACCTGGTAGCCGCCGCCGGCGAGCGGGCTCGACGACGTGGTGCTCAGTTCCCAGGTGGCGCCGTCGACCGGGACGTTGCTGCCGATCTTCCAGGTGTCCCCGGCGCCGGCGCGGAGCTGCCAGTACTGGCCGGCGGTGTTCGCGTTGCACTGGGACGTGTAGGCGCCGTGGGTGCCGGAGAAGCCGTTCGGTGGGGTCGTGAGGTTGCCGGACAGGCACCAGCTGGTGCCTCCGTCGCCGGCCAGCCGGTTCTTCAGCTGGCCGGACGACTGCACCGACCACCATTGGCCGTCGGCGCCCGGGTTGCATGTGACGAGGTAGATCGAGTGGGTGCCGGCGCCGCTGGAGGATTGGCCGAGGTTGGCGGACAGGCAGTAGCCGTCGTAGTTGGCGTTCTCGAGCTGGTAGAAGCCGGTGGGCGCTGACCGGACCGGGTCCTCGGCGGACTGCCCGGTGGTCTTCCCGGGCCGCGGCGACGGGGTCACCGTGGTGCTGGTCGTCGGCGACGGTGGGGCCGACGGGGTGGAGCCGCCGCCGGACGGGACGCTCGGGTTCTCGCCGACGCCCGCGCCCTGGGGTGCGCCCAGCGATTGTTGGGCCGTGGCCTGCAGGTTCTCGTCGCCGCCGGACCGGAGCACGATCACTCCCCCGATCGCGATCAGCCCGAGCGCAACCGCCGCCGCAACCCCACCAATCGCGTACTTCCGCCCCCGATGCCCGCCGGCGACCGGCCCGCCTCCGCCCGGATTCACCGGCCCGCGCTGCCCACCCGCGAGCGGCACCGCCGGTCCGCCGGGACCGCCGGCGACTGGCGTCGGCGGGCCGTCGGGCGTCCGCCGGAGTGCGGCACTCCGGACGGCAGGGGCGGCCGACGACGGAGGCGTCGGCATCGTCGGGAGGGACGCGCCGGGCGGGACCGGGCCGGAGGGGAACAGCGGCGGCCACGGCAGCGCCGGGCCGGCCGGCACCGGCGGTGGCGCCGGATAGCCGCCCGGGTCAGGACCATCGACGTAGCCGGCGCCCGAGTCGAAGGCCGGCCAGGCACCGGGACCGGCCCCCGAGGCCGGTGACGCCACCGCGGCGATCGGATCCGTAGTCGACGCCGCGCGGGCCGCGGCCGCGAACGCCGCCGCGCTCGGCGGCCGCTGCGACGGCTCCTTCGCCAACGCCCGGAACACCAGGTCCGCGACCGGCCCGGGCACGTCCGCGGGCAACGGAGCCGGCGACCCGTGCATCAGCGCGGCGATCACCTGCACCGGATCGTCCCCGGGAAACGGTGGCTTCCCGCTCAGACAGCAGTACGCCACCGCCCCCAGCGCGAACACGTCGATGGCCGGCGTCACCGGACCGCGCGCGGCCTGCTCCGGCGCCATGAACTGCGGCGACGCGATGATGACCGACGTGCCGTTCCCGGCCCCCGACCGCGCGATCCCGAAGTCGACCAGCACGATCGCGCCGTCCGCGCGCACCATCAGGTTGCTCGGCTTCACGTCCCGGTGCACGATTCCGGAGTCGTGCGCGACCTGTAACGCCTCCGCGGCCTGGGCGACGATCGACAGCGTCTCGGCGACCCCGAGCCGCCGCGCCGACTCGATCCGCTGCGCCAGCGGCGCACCCTCGATGTACTCCATCACCAGGTAGTCGATCCGCACGTCCCCGACCTCGACGTTCTCGCCGTAGTCGTAGATCTGGACGATTCCCGGATGGCGCAGCGCCGCCATCATCCGCGCCTCGGCCCGGAACCGGGTGATGAACTGCTCGTCGTCGATCAGCGCGGGTAACAGCGCCTTCACCGCGACCGTGCGGTGTAACAGCGTGTCGGTGCACTCCCAGACCTCGCCCATGCCCCCCTTGGCGATACGACGGGTGAGCAGATACCGATTCCCGAGCCGGAGTCCCTGGGCGAGCACCCGGCCACCCTACCGTTACACCGGAGGTCCCAAATCAGGACGTTGAGAGCTTGCCCGCGCTGACGAAATGGCCACTCTTGGCCTCGTAGAGCCACATCACCGGGCTGGCCAGGTCGCCCAGATCGTTGAACCGGAGGTGCTTGGTCAGGCCGTCGGCGTCGTAGTTGTTCACGAACGTCGCCATCGTCGCGCGGTCCGCGGTGCCGGCCTCGATGCCGTCGAGGAAGATCTTCGCGGAGTCGAAGCCCTCGGCCGAGTAGCGGCCCGGCTGCTCGCCGTACGCGGCCCGGTAGGCGTCGCGGAACGTCGGCGGGGCGTCGGCCTCGGGGAAGAACGGGCCGAACAGCGCGGTGCCCTCGGCGGCGTCGCCGGCCTGGTCGAAGAACGCCGGGGCGTCGAGGTCGGACGAACCGAACAGCTTCACGTCCCGGCCGCCGTTGTCGGTGAGCGCCTTGCGGAGCCGACCACCGACGGCCGGGTCACCGGCGTAGAACACCGCGGTCGCGCCGGCCGCCTGGATCCGCGCGGCCAGGCCGGAGTAGACGGTGGGGTCGGCGACGTCGGGCTTGATCGTGTCGCGACCGGCGGCGATGTCGTCGAGGCTGTCGCTGAGGTAGCCGGCCAGCTTGGTGCCGTGGGTGGATCCGTCGTCGACCAGGTACACCTTCTGGGCCTTGAGGATCTTGGTCAGGTAGTTCGGCGCGACCAGGTTCGAGGAGTCCTCGTCGCCGATCACCTGGTGGTACAGGTTCCAGGTGGCGAGGGCGGTCGCGTCCCCGACCGGGGAGACGAACGGTAACCCGCCGTTGTCGAACGGTTCCCCGGCCGACGCCGTGTCGGCCGGCGTGACCGGGCCGACGACGCCGAGCACGCTGGTGTCGTCGGCGAGCTGTTTCGCGAGGCGGCCGGCCTTGGCCGGGTCGCTGCCGGTGTCGTGCGTGGTGAGCGCGACGTCGCAGCCGTCGTGGGAGGCGTTGTACTGCGCCACCGCGAGCCGGACGCCGTAGTCGACGCGGACGCCGAGGTCTCGGTCGGGGCCGGTCTGCGGGCCGAGGAAGGCCAGGTGCTGGTCGCAGGGGGGTGCGGACGGGGCCGCGGCGGCGGACTCGGTGGCGTCGGGGTCGGTGACGGTGGTGTTGCGGGCGATCTCGCGGACGCACGAGCCGCAGCAGGCGAGCAGCGTCAGCGACACGACGCCGACCACCGCCCAGATGATCCACGCCCTCGACCGAGCCCGGCCGACCACCCCGAGCGAAGGCCCACCCGGCCCCGCCGGGAGGCCACCCCCGCCGGGCGGCGCACCACCCCCGCCGGGCGGCGCACCGCCCGCGCCGGGGACGCCGGGGGCCGCGTGCGCGCCGCCCCCGGATACGGACCCCGGCCCGCCTCCCACGTACGCGCCACCAACGGACACCGACCCACCGGGCCCGTACGCTCCCCCGCCCGACACGGACCCGGCTCCGCCGGGCCCGTACCCTCCGGCACCGGGCAGCGGGCTCGACGCCGGTAACGGACTCGCCCCGGACGGCGACTCACCCGGGCCCGGCGCGCGTGGCGGGCCGCCGGCGGCCGGCCCGGTCGGCGGCGCGCCCGGCGGGATGTACGCGCCCCGGGCGAATGCCTCCCCCACCGCGATCGCTCCCTGAGCCACGACCAGCTCCGGGTTCTCCACGACCGTCGGCGCCACCCCGAGCTGCTGGTGCAGCAGCGTCGCGGCCAGCGGAATCCGGCTCGACCCACCCACCAGCAGCACGGTCGCGACGCTCCCGGCCGGCACGGCCGCCGTCCGGAGAACGTCCCGCGTCACGGTCACGGTCCGGGCCAGCAACGGCCGGGCCAGCTCCTCGAGCTGCTCCCGCCCCAGCGGCACCTCGTCGTCCAGCAGCGGTACGTGAATGTGGACGGTCGACGTCCGCGACAGCGTCTCCTTGGCCTGCCGCGCGTCCTCCCACAGCAACCGCGACGCCCGCCGGTCCGTCCCCGAGGACGGCGCGGTCAGCCGCTCCCACACCTCCGGCGACCGGTGCCCGAGCGCGTTCCCGAGATACCCGACGACCGCCGCGTCGATGTCCAGCCCGCCGACGTCGTCGAGCCCCTGGTAGGCGGCGACGTCGAATCCGGACGCGTTCCGGCGCACGACCGTCGCGTCGAACGTCCCGCCCCCGAAGTCGTAGACGACGACGCTCTGCCCGGGCGCCAGGTTCATCCGCGGTAACGTCAGCGAGCTGAACGCCGCCGCGATCGGTTCCGGCACCATCAGCGGCAGCGAGATCCCGGCCACCCGGGCGGCCTGGTCCAGCACGTCGAGGCGCCGCGGGCCCCAGGCGACCGGGTGCGTCAGCACGACCCGCTCCGGCGCCCGGCCCGTCGCCCGCGCGGCCTCGGCCATCACCCGCGACAGCACCGCGCCCAGCAGCTCGGTGACCCGGACGTCCCGGCCGCCGAGCAGCACGGTGCCGTCGTCGATGCGGCGCTTGGGGTTCGGCTCGTAGGCGTCCGGCCGCGTCCGGGCGACGTGCGTCGCGTCGCGTCCGGTCAGGAATCGGCCGTCCTCGTCGAGGCAGACCGCCGACGGGAGCACCGGCGACCCGTCGAACAGCAACGACTCGCTCCGGCCGTCCGGGTACCGGAGAACACCGACGGTGTTCGACGTTCCGAAATCGATCCCGATCAGATACCCGGCCGACGGCATGCGCACTAGCCTATCCAGGCCCCACCGGCCCCGTGCTCACGATCCGTCACCAGCGGTCCAGCGCACGACGTCGGCGACCACGGCTGCGTCCAGGTGTTGCGCGGGGAGGTATCCGGCCGGCGTCGAAGGACCGGAACCCGGGAAGAACAGGTGGTCGTCCGCGTCGTACACCCGGACCGCGGCCCGGGGAAGCCCGGCCCGCCAGCGCGCCAGGTCCCCGTCGACCGTGACCTGGTAGTCGCGCCCTCCCTGCAGGAGCAGCACCGGCACGTCCACCGCCGCAGCGGTCGCGACCGGATCGTCGTCGCGGAGGTCCAGCCAGTACGACCCGGGCCAGCCGAACGGAAGGTCCGCGGCCGGGGTCGCCGCGGTCAGCGACGGCGAGTCGATGAGCGCGGCCTGCCGCTCCAGAGTGGACGTATCCCAGCCGAGGTGGCGCGCGACCCGGAGGGCCGCGTGGTGCAGCGGCTCCGCGTCCGCGGCCAGCAGGATCAACCCCGCTATCGACGGGAGGGCAGCCGCGACCCGGGGTGCGACCCGCCCGCCCATGCTGTGTCCGAGCAGGTAGATCCGGTCGGTGGACAGCGTCTCGGCTGCCGCCAGCGCGCGCGGCAGGTACTCGTCGGACATCGTCCAGCCGGGCTCGACCGCGGGCTTGTCGAATCGGGCGACCGCGATCCCTTGCGACGCGAGGCCCCAGGCCAGGTCCTTGAGCGGCTTGTTCACCCCGCTGGTCTCGTCCCGGTCGAACGGTCCTCCACCGCTGAGCAGCACGACGCCCACCCGCGACCGTCGCCGGATCCCGCGCCGGCGCGGCACGGTCAGCGTCCCGGCCCCGTCCAGGATCTCCCGCTCGACGAACCGCGTCGGCCGCGCGTAGGGCGGCGGCGCCCAGCCCGCCGAGGTCGGTCCGGACGGGGCCAGCCGCAACCCGTGGATCACCTCGTCGGCGTCGACAGACATCACCACGGTGAACCCGCCCCGCTCGCCGGTCACCGGCGTACTCACCCGGGTGAGGCCCTCCACCCCCGGCTCCTCCGCCGCCTCCCCGACCGACACCACCGCACCCACCCGGGCGATCTCCCCGTCCCACGCGGCGGCCAGCGCCGACGCCGAGACCACCGCCCGTAACCGCGGCGAGAACATCGACGAGACCTCGTCGAACCGGCCCGCCACCAACGCCTCCACTACCCTTCTCATAGTTTGCAAACGGTAGCAGGAAATGAGATTGTTCGGCCATGGACGTCTTCGAACTGCTCGGGCATCCGGCCCGGCTCCGCATCGTGCACGCGCTGCGCGGCGACCGGACCTTGACCACGGCCGAGCTCGCGGAGAAGCTCCCCGACGTCTCCAAGGCGACCGTCTACCGGCACGTCGACGCGCTGGCGGCCGGCGGCGTCCTCGAGATCGCCGCCGAGCGACGGGTCCGTGGCGCGGTCGAACGCCACTACCGCCTGAACCGCACCGCGGCCGGCATCGACCCGGACACCGCCGCCGCCCTCACCCCCGACGACCACCGCCGGGCGTTCGCGACCGCGATGGCCACGCTCGCCGCCGAGTTCGACGCCTACCTCGACCGCACGTCCTCCGATCTGTCGAAGGACGCGGTCGGCTACCGGCAGCACGCGCTCTGGCTCACGCCGGACGAACTGACCGCGCTGATCGACGGTCTCCGCGCCGCGATCCGACCGGCTCTCGACCACCCGTACTCGGCGACCCGCTCCCGCTACCTGCTCAGCCCGATCCTCTTCCCCGCCGAGACGGACGAGACGCCTCGAACGTCGCGCCGATGACGTCCGCGCGCTCACGCGTCCGCAGTAGCCGAAATCGCGAGCAACCGATCCGTCGGACGTCCGCATCAAGAAGGGTGGAACCGGCGAACGGAGGGACGCGATGGCCGAGGCAGGCCGGAGCGATGACGCATACCGGGAGTACGTCGACGGTCTGATCCCCGGGCTGAGACGGGTGGCCTACCTGCTGTGCCAGGACTGGCACCGGGCCGACGACCTGGTGCAGAGCACGCTCGAGAGGCTGTACCGGCACTGGTCGAAGGCCTCCAAGGCCGACGCGCCGGCCGCGTACGCGCGGACCGTGCTGGTCCGGGTCTTCCTCGGCGAGCAGCGGATGGCCTGGGCCCGCCGGGTCGTGCTCCTGGACCGGCTGCCGGAGGACGCGGCCGCGGCCGCTCCCGACCTGGCCGACCGCCTCGCGCTCGAGGCCGCGATGCGCGAGCTGCCGCCCCGGCAGCGGGCGGTGCTCGTGCTGCGGTTCTTCTGCGACCTGTCGGTCGAGGAGACCGCGGACGCCCTGCAGTGCGCGACCGGGACCGTGAAGAGCCAGGCCGCGCGGGGTCTGGACAAGCTGCGCGAGGCACTCACCGACAGTGCCGTCGTCGAGACGAGGAGGTGACGACATGGACGATCGAACTGCCGGCACGCTGCTGCGCGAACTGCTGGCGGACGAGCCGCCGGCCAGCCGGATCGACGTCGAGAAGGCGATTCTGGCCGCGAAGCGGCGCCGGAGGAGACGAGCCGGAGCGATGCTGGTCGCCGCCGCGGTGGTGGCGCTCGTGGTCGGGGCCGCCGTCCTGCCCGGACTGCGGACGTCCGACGCCCCGGTGGCGAAGCAACCGCCGCCGCAGAACCTGTCGCCGGCGTTCCGTTTCAACCCGGCGCACCTGAACATCAGCCTGGACTGGCAGCCGGACGGGGTGACCCGGGTCGAGACCGAGACCAACGGCTGGGGCCAGCGCCTCACGCTGCTGCGCGGTCGCGGGCCGGCGTTCACCAAGGTCGCGACCGTCGAGGTGTGGGGCAAGGGCCAGGTGCTGGCCGGGGAACACCCGAACGCGCAGGTCGCCGACGACATCTACGGCAACGGGATCCCGAGCCACTGGGTCCCGAGCGCGGCCGGCGGCACGCTGTACTGGTTCTGGGGGCCGGGCGCGTGGGCGTTCCTGACCGTGTACGACGCCGACCGGCCGCTCGAGCTGGCGGTCAAGCTGGCCCGGGCCGTGCGGACGGAGTCCGAGACCATGGTCCGGGTGCCGTTCACGGTGTCCCGACCGGCCGGACTGCAACTCGTCGACGTACTGACGGTGACCGGGCCCAACGGTCAGTACGCGGCCGAGCTGCTGTTCGCGAAGCCGTCGGGCTGGGCGTTCTCGGAGTGGGCGAGCGTCAACGTGACCAACGACCCGGCGTCACTCGCGGCGAACAAGCCGTACCGGCGGGCCGTCAACGGGTCGATTCTGGCCCCCGCGCGCGAGCTGAACCGGTTCGGGGTGCGCTTGGCGCACGACTTCGTGCTGGCGGCGTCGATGTCCACGGCGCGGCCGACGGACCAGCCCGTGCCCACCCTCGACCAGGCCGGGATCACCCGGCTCGGCTCGTCGGTGAGGCTGGTGTCGAATCCCGGAGACCAGGCGAACTGGACCGCGTCCTACCTGCGGTGACGCCGACGCCCCGGGGAGCTCCTCCCCGGGGGGGTCGGCGCGGTCGGTCAGGCGGCGGGCTGGACGGCCACCCGGCCCACCACCGGACCCCGGCCGGGCGCCGAGGACGGGCCGGGCGCCGGGGACGGGGCCGGGACCGGCGGGCGCCAGGTGCCGGACCACTCGGCCGACGGCCCGGCCGGATACCGCACGACGGCCCGCCCGACCGCCGGACCCGGACCCGCAACCGGGACCGGAGCCGCCACCGGCCGCGCGGCCGGCCGGGTCGCCACCACCCCGAGCAGCAACGCGTACCCACCGATCAGCACCGCGGGCACCGCCAACGCCCCGGCCAGCCCGAACGCCCCGGCCAGCGGCGCGGCCACCAGCGACCCGGCCACGATCCCGGCGATCGCCGCCGGGTACGAGAACCCGTACGCCCGGGCCAGCACGGCCTCGTCCAGGGTCCGGGCCAGCACCGTGTCCACCACGATCTCCACCACCATCGACCCGGCACTGACCGCCGCCGCCAGCACGACCGCCACCACCATCACCGGCGCCACGGCCAGCCCGGCGGCCGCCACCGCGACCAGCATCAGCACGACCGCGATCGCGCCCCGGGTCTGCCGATCGACGCCCAGCCGGGCGACGATCACCGCGCCGAGCAGCCCGCCGACGCCCACCCCGGCCAGCAGCACCCCGTACCCGGCGTCGCCCCAGCCGAGCTGACGCCCCAGCAGCAGGAACAGCACGGTCTGGCCGCCGTAGAGCAGGCTGCACAGCACGTCCGCGCCGATCAGCCACACCGCGGCCCGGTTGGCCCGCAGCGCGCCGAGCCCCTCGCGCATCTCGGTGACGAGACCACCGGCGCCCGCGGAACCGGGCGACGACCCCAGCCGCAACCCCACCAGCAACAACGCCGACAGACCGAACGTCGCCGCGTTGATCAGGAACGCGACCGCGGGCGAACCGGCCAGCAGCAACACCGCCCCACCGGCCGGCCCGATCAGCACCGACGCCGAGGCGATCGCGCTGCGGGCGGCGTTGGCCGGGGCCAGGTCGGCCTCGTCGACCATCCGCGGCACCGACGCCGCCACCGCCGGCGGGTACACCGTGGACGCCACGGTCGCCAGCGCCGCCAGCACCGGCGCCAGCACCACCGGCAGCCCGGCCAGCGCGACGACGGCCAGCAGCCCCATCGTCGCCATCCGCACGACGTCGGACGCGATCATCAGCCCTCGCCGGTCGTAGCGGTCGGCCAGCGCCCCGCCCAGCGGGGTCAGCAGCACGATCGGGATCACCCGAGCGGCCGTCGTCGCCGCGGTCCAGCCGACCGAGTGGGTCCGGTCGTACACGAACGCCAGCAGCGCGAGGTTGTAGAGCCAGTCACCGACCTGGGACACCGCCAGCGCGGCCAGCAGCCGGCGCAGCGTCCGATTCTTCCGCACGAGCGTGAGCATCTCCATGGGATCGAGAGTCGGGCTAAGGCGTTCCCGGGCGCATCGGGCAACCTCCCTAGCGGTACCTCAGGTTCGCTGATTGCGCTGTTGGGACCGTCTAGGACCCCGGATTCGACCGGCTCGGACGCGTCGCCAACGCGACAGCGGTCCCGGTTGCGCGTCGACCGCGAACCTGCAGGTCAACCGAGCCGGCACCGGCCGCCGCGGCTTAGCCGGGAGGCGTCCGAACGAGATACGGCACGCGCCATATGGGAACGCCTGCCTGCTTAGACCTAGCGTTTTCCTCAGCACGCCGAGCACCTCGCCGGCCCCGCCCGAAAGGAGACCGACCATGCGTCGCAAGCGTCTTGCCTGAGGAACTTCCCGATAGGCGAGGGCCGTGCGTTGCACGGCCCTCGCTCTTTTGTTGGCCCGCACATCGGTCGTTAGGCCCCTGCCCTAACCCCCGGCCGACGTCCACCCTGGAGCGATGGAGCGAGGGCTGGTGAGCTCGGTGCTCGTGGGCCGGCGCGCGGAGCTGGCGCGGCTGCGGGCACTTCTCGAGCGGGTGACCGCCGGGCAGCCCGCGGTCGCGGTGCTCTCCGGTGAGGCCGGGGTCGGCAAGTCCCGGCTCGTCGCCGAGGTCGCCCGCGAAGCCGCCGACGATTTCGGCGTCCGGGTGCTGCGCGGCCGCTGCGTCGACCTGGGTGGCGCCGGCCTGGCCCTGGCCCCGCTGGTGGACGTCCTCCGGACCCTGTCCCGGACCAGCACGCCCGACGAGCTCGACCGCCTGCTCGGCCCGGCCCGCCGGGAGCTCGCCCGGCTGCTGCCGGAGCTGGGCCCGACCGCGGGCACCAGCGCCGAGGATCCGACCAGCCGGCTTCTCGAGCAGGTCCTCGGCCTGATCACCCGGCTCGCCGCCGACCAGCCCCTGCTGCTGGTCGTCGAAGATCTGCACTGGGCCGACCGCTCCACCCGCGATCTCGTCTCGTTCCTGGCCCAGACGCTGCAGGAACTCGGGGTCATGCTGCTGATGACCTACCGCTCCGACGAGCTGCACCGCCGCCATCCGCTGCGTCCGCTGGTGACCGGCTGGGAGCGCATGCGGTCGGTGGAACGGCTCGAGGTCGGCCGGTTCACCCGCCGCGAGGTCGACGAACAGCTCCGGGCGATCCGCGGCCGACGCTCGAACGCCGCGTTCCTCGACGTCGTCTTCGAACGGTCGCAGGGCAACGCGTTCCTGGTCGAGGAGATCCTGGCCGCGGTCGAGGGCGGCGCCGATCCGTCCGCGCTGCCGCCCTCGCTGCGTGACGTGCTGCTGGCCCGCACCGAGACCGTGTCCGAGGCCGCGCAGTCGGTGCTACGGGTCGCCGCCGCGGCCGGTCCGCGGATCTCCGAGCGGCTGCTGGCCGCCGTGTCCGGCACCGGCCCGGCCGAGCTGCACCCGGCGCTGCGCGAAGCCGTCGAGCACCACCTGCTGGTGATCGACTCGAGTGGCCACGGCTACGAGTTCCGCCACGAGCTCACCCGCGACGCACTCTACGACGACATGCTGCCCGGCGAACGCGTCCGGCTGCACGCCGCCTACGGGGAGGCCCTGAGCGGCGACGCCACGCTGCTCGGCGAGGACAGCGGCTCGATCGCGGCCACGCTGGCCCACCACTGGTACGCCGCGCTCGACCTGCCCCGGGCGCTCTCGGCGTCGGTCCGGGCCGGCCAGCACGCGGCCGCCCGGTACGCGCCCGCCGAAGCGTTGCACCACTTCGAGCGCGTGCTGCAGCTCTGGCCCCGGGTCGGCGACGCCGTCGAACGGGCCGGCATCGACTGGACCGACGCCAACCTCGCGGCGATCGACGCCGCGTTCTACGCGGGCGAGCTCCAGCGCGGCCTGTCGCTGGTGGACGAGGTGCTCGCCGACCCCGCGTCGGTCGCCGACCCGGTCCGCCGCGCGCGGGTCGCCGAACGCCGGGCGCATCTGCTCGGCCACGGCGGACGCACCGAGGAGGCCGCCGCGCAACTGCGGGAGGCTCTCGCGCTGCTGCCCGAGCGGCCGGTCACCGTGACCCACGCCGCGGTGCTGGCCTCGCTGGCCACGATGGTCCGGCGCAGCGGTGACGAGGAGGGGGCGCAGGCGATCGCCCGGCGCGCCGCCGCGGCCGCGGCCGAGTCCGGCGCGACCGCCTACGAGGCCGAGTCGCTGATCACGCTGGGGTCGGCGACCGGCTATCTCGACGACGTCCCGGCCGGCCTGGCCACGCTGCACCAGGGCATCGACCTGGCCCGGGCGCACCAGTACGACAACACCGCGCTGCGCGGCTACATCAACCTCTCCGACCTGCTCGAGATGATCGGCCGGCACGCCGAGGCCACCCAGGCGGCCCGGGACGGCCTCGCGCTGAGCGGCCGGGTGGGCTCGGCCCGGTCCTGGGGCGCGATGCTGGCCGGCAACATCGTCGAGCCGCTGCTGCGGCTCGGGCGCTGGCGCGAGGCCCAGGACCTGATCACCGAGACCCTCGCCGACGACCCGGTCAGCATGTTCGCCGCGTCGCTCTTCCTGCTCCGCGCCGAGCTGCACCTCTGGCAGGGCGACCGCGCCGCCGCGGCCGCCGACCGGCAGGAGGCCGGCCGCCACCTCGGCGGCAACGAAGAGGTCCAGTACTCGGTCCCGCTCGCCTATCTCGACGGTGAGCTGGCCCGCTCCGCCGGCGACCTCGAGGCCGCCTGGGACCACGTTCGTCCGGCGCTACGGCCGCCGATCGTCCCGATGGCGGTCCGCTACTGCTGGCCCCTGGCCTGGCTGGGCGCCCGTGTTCACGCCGACGCCCGGCCGGGCGCGGTCGGTGACCCGGGTGACGTCGACGCCCTGCGGACGCTGATCGAGACGTTGCCCGCGACGACGCCACCGGCCCGGGCCGCGGCGGCCATGGCCCGGGCCGAGCTGGCCCGCGCCGGCGGCCGGGGCGAGGTGGGGGCCTGGCAGGCGGCGGTGACCGCGTGCCGGGAGGCGTCCGAGCTGTTCCCGCTGTGCTACGGCCTGTTCCGGCTGGCCGAGGCCCGGGCGGCGACCGCGCTCGACACCGGGGCCGCCGCCGACGCCCAGGAATGTCTCCGCTACGCCGACGACCTGGCCGCGGCCACCGCCCAGGACGTCCGCGCGCTGGTGCGACGCGCGCGGATCCGCCTGGAGCAGCCCGACGGTCCGGTCCCCGACGTCGAGAACGAGTTCAAGCTGACCGACCGGGAGCGGGAGGTGCTGGGCCTGGTGGCCGAGGGCCGGTCCAACGGCCAGATCGCCGGCGTGCTCTACATCAGCCCGAAGACGGCCAGCGTGCACGTGTCGAACATCCTGGCCAAGCTCGGCGTCGGCAGCCGCACCGAGGCGACGACGATGGCCCACCGCCACGGCCTGCTGCCGGCCTGACCGGGGTCAGGCGCAGCGGGTGTCGCGGGCCGGGAGCGTCCCGGACAGGAGGAACGCGTCGGCGGCCGCCGTCGCGCACGACCCCGGCACCCCGTAGACGCCGTGTCCCCCGCCGTCGACGGTCACCAGCACCGACCGGCGGCCCAGCGCTCGGTGCATGCCCCGGCCGGCCTCCAGCGCGGCCAGCGGGTCGCGCTCGTGGTGCAGCATCAGGATGTTCCGCGGCCCGCTCGCGGTGACCCGCACCGGCGGCTCGACCGGCGCGGTCGGCCAGAACGCGCACGGCCAGATGTTCGACAGCGCGCCGGCCGAGAGCGGGTGCGCGGCCCGGTCCGCGGCCACGTTCCGCGCGTAGACCCGGACGTCGGAGGGCCAGCGGACGTCGTCGCAGGCCACCGCGTAGGCAGCGGAGAGCGTGTTGTCGGCGGGCACGCCGGGTGACACCGCGCTCGCCGGGTCGGCCAGCGCGAACAGCTGCTGCAGGGCCTGCACGTCGGCGTCGGTCGCGGAGCCGGCCGCGAGCGAGGCGGCCGCCTGCCAGGCCCCGACCAGCAGCGGTAGGGCCTGGTCGGAGGTCAGCAGCATCGTCGTCAGCCCGCGCAGCACGTTGCCCGACAACGCGACCGGGGCGCCCGCCACGGTCACCGGCTTCCGGTCGAGCTTCTTCGTCAGCGCGACCCACGACGCGGTCACTGCTTCCGGCGTCGCCCCCAGGTGCAGTGACGCGTCGCGAGCGGCCGCGTAGGAGGCCGCGTCCGGGAAGCGGGCCGCGAAGCCCGTGCTCTCCAGCCGGAAGTTGCCGTAGTAGACCTTGGCCGGGTCGATCGAGCTGTCCAGCAGCGCCCGGTCCAGCCGCGCGGAGAACAGCGTCGCGTACACCGCGCCGAGGTAGGTGCCGTACGACGTCCCGACGTAGGAGATCGTCTTCTCGCCGAGCGCGGCCCGGATCCGGTCGAGGTCGCGGGCGGTGTTCGCGGTGGTCAGGAACGGCAGCACGCCGCCCGACCGGGCCGCGCACCGCGCGGCCGCCGACTTCGCGAACGCCACGTTGGCCGCGATCGACCCGTCGGGCGCCGGATACGGGTACGGGGGCGTCATCTCGGCCGCGGTGAAACCGCACGATACCGGGTTGCTGTGCCCGACGCCCCGCGGGTCGAACCCGATCCGGTCGTAGACCGCCGCCACCGACGGCGACGCGGGGAACGTGCTGGGCAGGTTCAGCCCCTCGCCGCCGGGCCCGCCCGGGTTCATCAGCAGCACACCGCGACGCTTCGCCGGATTTGTCGCCGGAACTTTGGACACCGCGATCGAGATCGTCTTACCGTCGGGATGCCGGTAGTCCAGCGGGACCGTTACCGTCCCGCACTGCTGCGTCGGGTCGACGGTGACGCCGACTGGCGGCGCCGGGCATTTCCCCCACGCGATGCCCGGTGCGTCCGACGCCTGCGCCACGACGGACAGTGATCCGGCGGCGAGGACGGCGGCCACCGCCGTCATCGACCAGAACAGCCTCTTCACGTTCACTCCTCGCTCGGTGACGATGTCCCGCCACACGCTAGGGAGCGAAGACCGGCAAATCGTCACCCATCGGAGCGCACCTGCCCGTCCCCCGAGCGAGCTACGCGAAGGTGTCCCCCACGCGGTGACGACTGTGGACGGAGCGCTCCGTACCGTGAGTGGCCATGGAACGGTGGTCACGGGCGGACGTCATGGTTCGGGACCTCCCGCTCGCGCTGGTCCTCTTCGGAGCCGCGCTGCTACCCGGTCTGCACGGTCACGGCACCCAGATCGGCCCCGGCCCCGACCGTGCGTTCGACGCCGTCGGGGTTCTCGTCGTGGCCGGCGAGACGCTGCCGCTGGCGATCCGGCGGCGGTTCCCGGTCACGTCGCTGGGGCTGGTCGCGGCCGGGTTCGTCGCCGACCAGCTCCTCGGGTACCACACGGTCGCCGGGTCCGCGGTGCTGCTCGCGCTGCTCAGCGCGGGCGTCCACGTGGAGCGTCACCGCCGGGCGACGGTCGTGGCCGCGACCGTCGTCTTCGTCGCTCTGGGTCTGCCGCTGCACGTGGGCGCGGCCGAGGCGGTGATCCTGTACGTCTTCATGGCCGGCGCGTGGCGCGTCGGCGGCGGGTTACGGGCCGGCCGGGCGGCCGAGGCCGAGCACCGGCTGCGGCTGGCCGAGGCGGCCCGGGTCGCCGAGCGCACCCGGATCGCCCGCGAGCTCCACGACGTGGTGACCCATCACGTGACCGCGATGGTCGTCCAGGCCGAGGCCGCGCGGTACCTCACCGCCGCGCCCGACCGTCTGGACCGGACGCTCGCCGCCGTCTCCGACACCGGACGGCGGGCGATCTCCGACCTGCGTCACCTGCTGGACCTGCTCGACCCGGACCACGGTGGGGACGCCCGGGAGCCCGCGGCCGGCGACCTGCACGCGCTCGTCGAGCAGACGCGCCAGGCCGGGCAGCCGGTCGAGTTCACCGCCGAGGGCCGACCGGCCGAGACCAGCGGGAGCGCCGAGCTGGTGACGTACCGGGTCGTGCAGGAGGCGCTGACCAACGCCCTGAAACACGACCACGGCGGCCGGACGGTCGTCGGGGTGCGGTACGGCGGGAGGGAGATCATCGTGCGGGTTCGCACCGACGGCTCGGGCTCGGCCGGAAGCTCGGCCGGGACCTCGACCGGGCAGGCCGGAAGCTCGGCGGGGCAGGCTGGCAGCTGGGCCGGGAGCTCGGCCGGCGGCTGGGCCGGGAGCTCGGCCGGCGGCTGGGCCGGGAGCTCGGCCGGCGGGGGTGGCCGAGGGCTGTCGGGCCTGCGGGAGCGGGTCGCGGTGGTGGGCGGCGAGTTCCGCGCGGGACCGGGCGACGACGGCGGCTTCCTGGTCGAAGCCCGGATCCCGGCCGGGACGCGCCCGTGACGATCTCGGTTCTCGTCTGCGACGACCAGGCCCTCATCCGGACCGGTTTCGCCACGATCATCGACGCCCAGCCCGACCTGGAGATCGTCGGCGAGTGCGGCGACGGCCGCGCCGCGGTCGACCTGGCCCACCGGCTCCGCCCGGACGTCGTCGTCATGGACGTCCGGATGCCCGGCGGCGACGGCATCGAGGCCACCCGTCGCCTGGCCGGGGCCGGTGTTGCCGACCCGGTCACCGTGCTGGTCGTCACCACGTTCAATCTGGACGAGTACGTCTACGAGGCGTTGCGGGCCGGCGCCAGCGGTTTCTTGCTCAAGGACGCCCCGCCGGCCCACCTGCTCAACGGCATCCGGACGGTCGCGTCGGGCGGGGCGCTGCTCGACCCGGAGGTGACCCGCCGGCTCGTCGGCCGGTACGCGGCCCGGATCCGCCCGCCCGAGGGCCGCGGGCCCACCGACGTCCTCACCCCGCGGGAGCTGGAGGTGCTGCGCCTGATCGCCGACGGTCTCTCCAACCGCGAGATCGCGGTCGCGCTGCAGGTCAGCCCGGAGACCGTCAAGACGTTCGTGTCCCGGATCCTCACCAAGCTCGGCCTCCGCGACCGCGTCCAGGCGGTCGTCTACGCCTACCGCACCGGCCTGGTCACCTAGCCTTACGGTGGGCCGGTGATCACCTATCTGGAGCGCTGCGTCGAACTCGCCGAAGAGGCGCTGGCCCGGGGCGACGGACCGTTCGGGTCCGTCCTCGTCGACGCCGACGGGCGCGTGCTGCACGAGGACTCGAACCGCGAAGCGAGCACGAACGACCCGACCGCTCACCCGGAGTTCGCGCTGGCCCGGTGGGCGGCCGCGAACCTGCCCGAGGCCGACCGGGCCACCGCGACCGTCTACACCTCCGGGGAGCACTGCCCGATGTGCGCGGCCGCGCACGGGTGGGCCGGGCTCGGCCGGATCGTGTACGCGGCGTCCGGCGCGCAGCTGGCGTCCTGGCGCGAGTCCTGGGGCCTCCCGGCGTCGCCGGTCCGCCCGCTTGCGATCACCGACGTCGCCCCGGGCATCCCGGTCGTCGGCCCAGTCCCCCCGTTCGACGACCGGATGCGAGCCATTCACCGTTCCGCCCTCCCGGAACGTCAGCCGTAGACCCGCAACCCGTCGACGAACGTCTCGGCCACTCGGACGGCCCCGATCTCCTCCGCCGGCCCCTCGAACGGGTCGCGATCCAGCACCACCAGATCCGCCCGGCCCCCGACCCGCAACGACCCCGAGTCGTCCCGATGGTTCACGTACGCCGACCCGGCCGTATAGGCCGCCAACGCCGTCCCGAGATCCAACCGCTGCTCCGGCAGAAACGCCGCACCCGACACCCCGAACAACCGCCGGTTCACGGCCACGTGAATCGCCGCCAGCGGATCCGGACTGCTCACCGGCCAGTCGCTCCCGGCCGCCAGCGTCGCCCCGGCCCGCAGCAAATCACCGAACGGATACTGCCACCCGGCCAGCTCCCCACCCAGGAACGGGATCGTCAGCTCGTCCATCTGCGGCTCGTGCACCGCCCACAGCGCCTGCAGGTTCGCCGTCGCCCCGAGCCGCCGGAACCTCGGCACGTCGGTCGGGTGCACGACCTGCAGGTGGGCCAGGTGGGGACGGGTGTCCCGGAACCCGTTCGCGGCCCGCGCCGCCTCCACCGCGTCCAGCGCCTCGCGCACCGCGCGGTCGCCCAGCGCGTGGAAGTGCACCTGGAACCCGAGCGCGTCCAGCGACGTCACGTACTCCCGCAGCGCCACCGGGTCGACGAAACTCAGCCCGGCGTTCGTCGTCGCGCACCCGCACGCGTCGCGGTAAGGCGTCGTCATGCCCGCGGTGAAGTTCTCGGCCACCCCGTCCTGCATGATCTTCACGGTCGAGCACCGCAGCCGGCCGAGCGTCAGCCCTTCCCGCCGTTCCAGCAGGTCGGGGATCTGCTCGGCGCCCCGCGCCCGGTCCCACCACAGCGCCCCGACCACGCTCGCGGTCAGCAGCCCGTCCCGGGCCGCGGTCAGGTACGCGTCCGAGACGTCCGGATACCCATTCGACGCGCACACCATCGCGTCCTGCCAGGCCGTGATGCCCAGCGAGTGCAGCAGGGTCTGCGCCCGCAGCAGCCCGGCCAGCCGGTCGGCCGGGGTCACCGGCGGGAGGATGGCCGCCACCAGCGACATCGCGCCCTCCTGCAGCGCCCCGACCGGCCGGCCCCGGTCGTCCCGGTTGATCACCCCGTCGACCGGGTCGGGCGTGTCCGCGGTGATGCCGGCCAGCTCGAGCGCCCGCGTGTTGGCCCAGGCCCCGTGGTGGTCGCGGTTGGAGAGGAACACCGGCCGGTCGGGCACGACCGCGTCCAGCACGTCCGCGGTCGGCACCCCACCGGCGAAGCTCTCCATCGACCAGCCCCCGCCGAGGATCCACGGCGCCTCCGGGTGCTCGGACGCGTACGCCCGGATCCGCCGGAGGTACTCGTCCACCTCGACCGTGCCGGTCAGATCGCACTGGCCCAGTTCCAGCCCGCCCATGACCGCGTGCACGTGGGCGTCCTGGAAACCGGGCAGGAGCAAGCGACCGGCGAGGTCGACGGTCTCGGTCTTCGGACCGACCAGGTCGGAGACGTCGTGGCCGACGGCCACGATCCGGCCGTCGCGCACGGCGAGCGCGCGCGCCCGCGTGCGCGCGCCGTCGGTGCAGAGCACCGGTCCTCCGGCGAAGACGATGTCCGCGTGGTGGTTGCTCATCGGGTCAGGGTTCCGTTCGTCGGGGCCGCCCCCGAGAGAACTACCGGTGGCGCCGGTGGGTCAAGAGTGTTGTCATAACGGCATGGCCCGAGTGACGACCACCCGCCGGCGGAACCGGCCGACCAAGACCGGTGTCGTGCTCAGCCACGAGCTGATCGTGCGCACCGCGATCCGGCTGATCCACGAGCACGGCTCCGAGGGGCTGAGCGTCCGGCGGCTCGGCCTGGCGCTCGGCGCCGATCCGTCGTCGGTCTACCGGTATTTCCGCAACACCGACGACCTGATCCGCGCCGTCGCCGACGACCTGATCGGCCAGTACCTGGCCGACTTCCGGCCCGGCCCCGACCTCCGCCGCACGCTCCGCGACCTGGGCCTGCGCATCCACTCGGCGCTCGTCGCCGAGCCACGGATCTCCGCGCTGACCGCGTCCCGGGTCACCGGGCGTCCGCACGAGATCAGCACGATCGAGGTCGGTCTGGGGATCCTGCGCGCCGCCGGCTTCACCCCGGCCGAGGCGGCCCGGCACTACCACGCGTTCATCGACCTGACGCTCGGCTTCGCCGCGCTCGACGCGTCGGCCGCGGCCCTTCCGCACGACACCGACACGGCCGACGACGCGGCCTGGACCACGGTGTACGCGCGGCTCGGCGCGGATACCCACCCGAACATCGCGGCCTGCTCGGACGCGCTGGCCGCAACGATGCGGACCAGCGCCTACCCGGCCGCGCTGGACCTGTTCCTGGACGGCCTGATCGGAAGGACCCCATGACCACTCTCGCCATCGTCGGAGCCGGCCGCGGACTCGGGGCCGCGGTCGCCCGGCGCTTCGCCGCCGAGGGGTTCTCGGTCGCGCTGATCTCCCGGTCGCAGGAGCACGTGGACGAGCTCGCCAAGGAGGTGGGTGGTGCCGACTGTGCCGGCTATGCCGCCGACGTCCGCGACCCGACCGCACTGACCGGCGCGCTCGACGCGGCCGCCCGCGACCTCGGCCCGATCGAGGTTCTCCAGTACAGCCCGCTGCCGCACCGCGACTTCCTCCGTCCGCTGCTCGACACGACCGTCGCCGACCTGACCGGCGCGGTCGAGTTCTCCATCTACGGACCGGTCACCGCCGTGCGTCAGGTGCTCCCCGGCATGCGGACGCTCGGCCGCGGCACGATCCTGTTCGCCAACGGGGGCAGTGGCGCCCGGCCCAACCCGCGCGTGGCCGGCACGTCGATCGCCTTCGCGGGCGAGGGCGCGTACGCGTCGATGCTGCACACCGAGCTGGCACCGGAGAACATCCACGTCGGGCAGCTGATCATCCCGGGCGCGATCACCGCGGGAGACCCGCACACCGACCCGGACACCCTGGCCGCCACCCTCTGGCACCTGCACACCGACCGAACCGGTTTCCGCGTCTTCGCCCGAGACCTGGACTAGCCCCGAGCGGCCGCGGCGCGTGCGGTGGCTGGTGGGCCCGTCACGAAGAACGAGGGACCGGGCTAACGCACCGGGGCGGACTCGGCGGGGAACAGGGTGTGCCAGAGGTAGCGCTGAGCGGCGGCGGTGCCGAGACGGGCCGGCGCCGGGCTGCTCTCGGCGGCCGCGCCGACCGACTCGAGCCACCACGCCCCGTCCGGCGACGACGTCGTCAGCGCCGCGGTGAGCTCGTCGTGCAGCCACGGATATTTCCCCGCGGCCAGGCTCGCCCGCAGATCGGCGACCCCGAGCGGATCGAGCTGATGACAGTACGTGCGCAGGATCTGCCGCAGCCGAAGACTGGGAACGCCATTCTCGCCGAGCACAGTCGCCTCCCGGATACCCCACGTTCATCCGGCGCACAGACTAGAACGATCGACACCCTTCGTGGGCCACCGTTCGTCACCGTTTGATTACGGACGTGCACGCGGTATGAACGTCCTCCCCCAGCGGTCCGGTCGTCCGGTTCGCGGCTTACGGTCGGTACATGCAGACCGCGGCAGACGCCCTCACCGCAGCGCAGGCCCTGGCCCGCGACCTGCTCGGCGCGAACGACGACCGGTGGCGGCACACGGTCGGCGTCGCCGAGTGCGCCGCCGCTCTCGCGGTCACGGTGCCGGTCGAGGACGCCGAGACGCTCGTCGTCGCGGCCTGGCTGCACGACATCGGCTACAGCCCGACGCTCTCCGACACCGGCCTGCACCCGCTCGACGGTGCCGCCTACCTGGAACGACACGGCTGGCCGGCCCGGATCTGCGGCCTGGTCGCCCACCACTCCGGCACCCGCTTCCTCGCGGCCGCAGCCGCCGACACCGACGACTGGGCCCGAGCCCTGGCCCGCTACCCCGACGAGCGGTCGGTCGTCTCCGAGGCCCTCACCTACGCCGATCAGCGCGTCGGCACCTTCGGCCAGCGGATGAGCGTCCAGGCCCGGCTGGACGACAAGGCGGCGCGGCACGGCGAGGACTCGGTGCAGGGTCGCGCCCGCGCGCAGCGCGACCCGTACCTGCTCGGCGTCGCCGAGCGCGTCGAGAAACGCCTCGAAGAGGCGGGCGGCCTCGCCTAACTGTCGAAACCGAAGCCGACCGCGTCCATCGCCCGGAGCCAGAGGTTCCGGCGGCCGCCGCGCCGGTCGGCCGCGATCAGCGATCGACGGGTGAGCTCGACCCCGGCGTACCGCAGCGGTTCGGGCGGGAACGGCAGCGGGGTCGAGCGGACCATCCGCGTCCTGGTCCGTTCGGTCGACTCCCCGGCCAGCAGGTCGAGCATCACCTCGGCCCCGAACCGCGTCGCTCCGACGCCGAGGCCGGTGTAGCCGGCCGCGTAGGCGACCCGGCCCCGGTACGCAGTGCCGAAGAACGCCGAGAAGCGCGTGCAGGTGTCGATCGCACCGCCCCACGCGTGCGTGAAACGCAAGCCCTCCAGCTGCGGAAACGTGGTGAAGAAGTGCTCGGCGAGGGTCGCGAACGTCTCCGGCCGGTACTCGTAGCGGGACCGGACCCGGCCGCCGAAGTGGTAGATCGCGTCGTAGCCGCCCCAGAGGATCCGGTCGTCGGCGGTGAGCCGGTAGTAGTGGAACTGGTTGGCCGAGTCGCCCAGCCCCGGCCGATTGCGCCAGCCGATCGCGTCCCGCTGGGACGGCGTCAGCGGTTCGGTCGTCAGCGCGTAGTCGTAGACCGGGATCGTGTACGGCCGGACCCGCTGCACCAGCGACGGGAACACGTTCGTGCCCAGCGCGACCTGCCGTGCGGTCACGGTCGCCTGCGGCGTCCGGATCGCCAGACCCGCTCCGGCCGAGGTCAGCCCCAACGCGGGCGTCACTTCGAAGATGCGGACGCCGAGCCGGCGGCAGGCGTCGGCCAGGCCCCAGGCGAGCTTGGCCGGGTGCACCAGCGCCGTGCCGGTGCGGTCCCAGGTTCCGGCCAGGTAGGTGGGCGAGTCGACCTCGGCGCGGACCGCGTCGGCGTCCAGATAGTCGAGCGTGACGCCATGGTCGGCGGCTTGCGCGGCTTCGGCGCGTAGGTCGTCCACCTGGTACGGCTCGGTCGCGACGTTCAGCGCGCCGGTGCGTTCCCACTCGGCGTCGATGTCGTGGCGGGTCAGCGTGTCCTCGATCGCCTGCAGATTCACCGCGCCGAGCCGTTCCAGCTCGGCCAGCTCCGACGGCCACCGGGCCAGGCCGTTGCGCAGGCCGTGGGTGAGGCTGGCCGCGCAGAACCCGCCGTTGCGGCCCGAGGCCGCGTGCCCGATCCGGGCCCCTTCGAGCAGGACGACGTCCAGCGACGGGTCGCGCTCTTTGGCGATCAACGCGGTCCACAACCCGGAGTAGCCGCCCCCGACGACCGCGAGGTCGCAGGTCGTGTCGGAGGTCAGCGCCGGGGTCACGGCCGGCCGGCCCGGGTCCTCGAGCCAGTACACACCGTGACGGACGTCGGCGAGGGCCTTCCGGGGGTCCATGACCTGAGCGAATCCGGTCCGGCAGCCGGGGTCAAGGGTGTTGTCATAAGCGCCGGAAAAGACGACTGAAATCAACATTCTTGCCATCAACCGCCTCAGCGGACGCCATGATGGCCCGCGTGACGATGGGACGACGACGTTTCCTCGGGTATGTCCTGGCCGCGCCGACCCTGGTGGCCGCGGCCGACCTGCTCGGCTCCGGTCCGGCCGCGGCCGACCTCACCGAGATCGTCGATCTCAACGACCTGATGACGCTGGCCGCGGCGCCGACGTCGAACTTGATCTCGGTGGTGGTCAACGCGGACGGGACGGTCTCGTTCGCGCTGCCCCGGGCCGAAGTGGGGCAGGGCATCACGACCTCGTCGGCGATGCTCATCGCCGAGGAGCTGTCGGTGCCGCTCGAGCGGGTCCGGGTCACGCTCGCCGACGCCCGTCCGGAGCTGGTGTTCAACCAGCTCACCGGCGGGTCGAACACCACGTTCTCGACGTACACGCCGATCCGGGTCGCCGCCGCGGTGGCCCCGGGGGCGACTGCTCGAGGCGGCGGCGGCCCAGCTCGGTTCGCCGGTAGGCGTCCTCGTTCTGAAGGCGGGCGTGATCAGCGACGCGGCCGGGCGGAGCGTCGGCATCGGGGACCTGGCGGCGAAAGCCGCGAGCGGACGCACGACGACGGTCGCGGTGGAGCTGCGGCCGCGGGAACAGTTCGACGTCATCGGGACGCCCCGCAACCGGGTCGACGCGCTGGCCGCGGTCACCGGACGCAAGACGTTCGCGATGGACCTGAAGGTCGCGGACGCGAAGCCGGCGATGGTGTGCCGCGCGCCGACGATCAACGGGAAGCCGGGCGCGGTCGCGAACCTCGACGCGGTGCGGTCGATGCCCGGGGTGACCGACGTCGTGCCGATCTCGACCGGGATAGCCGTGCGGGCGAACACGTTCGGGCAGTGCATCGACGCGGTCCGCGCGCTGCGGGTGTCGTGGGGGCCGGGCACGGCCGAGGGGAAGTCCGATCAGGACGTCGAGCAGGAGCTGGCCCGGGCCGAGGTACCGCTCGGCCCGAAGCCGCTGACGCCGACGATCGAGGGCGTGTTCACGTTCGCGTTCCGCGGGAACAGCGAGCTGGAGCCGAACTGCGCGGTCGCCGACGTCCGGAACGGGCGGGCCGAGATCTGGGCCGGGCTGAAGTCGCCGATCGTCGCCCAGCAGACGATCGCCGCCCGGCTGGGCCTGCCGGTGGGCGCGGTGACCGTGCACGTCGTCGAGGGCGGCGGGTCGTTCGGCCGCAAGCTGTTCTTCGACGCGGCGCTGGAGGCGGCCGAGGTGTCGAAGGCGGTCGGGAAGCCGGTGCGGCTGATGTGGCACCGCGCCGACGACGCCCGGCAGGGACGGGCCCACCCGATGGCGCGCTCGCGGGTGCGGATGACGTACGTCGGCGATCGGGTGCTCGGGTTCAGCCAGCGGCACACCAGCGTCTCGACGGACCTCGGGCACGGGATCGGCGAGATCATCACCGCGACGGTCGCGAAGCTGCCGGTCGGCGACGCCGGCTTCTCCGAGACGTTCTTCCAGCTCAGCCAGTCGACGCCGTACCGGTTCGGCGCGGTCAGCCGGCTGCTCGCCGAGACCGACGAGGGCTTCAACACCGGGAGCATGCGCAACGTCTACTCCCCCGACGTCACCTGCGCGCGGGAGCTGATGCTCGACCAGCTGGCCGCGAAGCTCGGGAAGGACCCGTACGACCTGCGGCTCGGCCTGCTGCGGGATCCGCGGGCGCGGACCGCGCTGGAGACGGTCGCGTCGGCCGGTGACTGGGGCCGTGCGATGCCGGCGGGCACCGCCCAGGGCCTGGCGATCCACACCGAGTACAAGTCGGTGAGCGCCGTGCTGGTGGAGATCGACGCCCGGCCGGAGACCGTCGGCCGGTCGGTACGGGAAGGGGTGACCGGGCCGCGGGTGACGAAGGCGGTGGTCGCCGTGGATGTCGGGCTGACCGTCAACCCGCGCGGCCTGGAGGCCCAGATGATCGGCTGCGTCTCGGACGGCATCGCGCTCGCGCTCACCTCCAGCCTGCACCTGCGCGACGGGTATTTCCTGGAGGCCAGCTGGGACAACTACTTCTACACCCGGCAGTGGAACACGCCGGCCGACGTCCGGGTCGTCGTGCTGCCGAACACGTCCGACCACCCGGGCGGCGCCGGGGAGCTCGGCGTCGCGACGACGTTCGCCGCCGTCGCCTGCGCCTACGGGCGCGCGACCGGCACCATGCCGACGAGTTTCCCGATCAACCACGGGACGGTGTCGTTCCCGGTCAAGCCCACGGTTCCGCCGGTTCCGCCGTCACCGACCAATGGCCGCGCGCTGGCCGAGTAGGAGATTGTTGTGCATACGTTCCGGGTCAACGGTGAGCCGGTGAGCGTCGACATCGAGGACGACGTGCGGCTGCTGTGGGTGCTGCGTGACGTCCTGGGCATCACCGGGCCGAAGTACGGGTGCGGGATCAACGTCTGCAAGGCCTGCACCAGCCACCTGAACGGAAAGGCGGTCAACCCGTGCGCGATCCCGGTCGGGGACCTGCAGCCGACCGACGACGTCACGACGATCGAGGGCCTGGCGACCGATTCCGGCCTGCATCCGATGCAGCAGGCGTGGCTGGACCATGACGTCGCGCAGTGCGGCTACTGCCAGCCGGGGCAGATCATGGCCGCGGTCGCGCTCGTGCGGCGGGTGCGTGCTGAGGGTCGGGAGATCACGGACGCTGATCTGGACGGGATCCGGAACATCTGCCGGTGCGGGACGTATTTCCGGATCCGAGAGGCGATCCGAGATGGCGCGAGCCGCATGCCCTAGCGAGTGTCCTGTGGGTAGCTGCGGCCTCTGGGCGGCTCCCGGTTGCGATCCGGATCCCGGGGGCGCAGCCTGCGCCAAGCCGGCCGCCGGCGCCTGACGAACACCGCGGTCAAACGCGGGCCCGCATCAACGCCAGCGGGTTCCCCACCCGACCCGATCGGGTGCTCCCGCGAGCGGCGGATCCCGTTCACCTGTCCGGAACGCTCCGACCGGATCGGCCGCCGAGCCGCGCAGGGCTCCCCGGGAGCCGACCCCCGGCCTCCGGCCGGGCCCTCGCTAGGCGAAGGCGATCTCTTCCGAGCGGCGGACCGTGCGGCGGATCGCGGCCTGGTCGAGGCCCAGCAGCGCGGTGAGCCAGAGCCCGTTCTGCAGAACATCGATATCCGTAGCGCGCCTGGCCGCCTCGGCCTTCGGAAGGCCCGGGCGCGCGCCCCGGATCAGCGCGGCGAGCATCGTCCGGTACCGGGCCTGGGCCTCGGTGTTGAGGTGCGCGAACTCGGGGTTCGCCCGGGCCAGCGCCCAGAGCTGGAGGCGCAGCGACAGGTACTCGGTCGTCAGGAACTCCGGGTCGGCGACCCGGCGCAAGGCGGCCCGCAGCCGGTCCTCAGGAAGCTTCAGCGGATCGGGCTCGACCAGCGCCAGATCCTGCTCCTCGACCCGGCGGAGCGCGGCCCGGATCAGTCCCACCTTGTCGCCGAAGTGGTAGTTGACCAGTCCGAGGGCGACGCCGGCCTCGCGCGCGACGGCCCGGGCGCTGACTCCGGAGATGCCGTGGTGGGCCAGCAGGTGCAGCACCGCGTCGAGGATGCGCTCCTGGCGATCGGGGTTCGGTGCGGAGCTCCGGGCCGGTTCGGTCATGCCGGAAAGGATCCCGCACTCCCGCCCGAGCCGAGGCCCCGGGCGGCCAGGTAGGCGACGATCAGCGCGTCCCGGCGGGCGGCGAGGTCGTCGGCCGGGGTCAGGCCGTCGACGAGCCGCCGGACGGTGGCCTCGTCCAGTCGGGGATCGCCGAGGTCGTCCCACCAGCGGTGGAAGCTGTCGGCGTAGCGGACGCAGAACTCGGCCAGCCCGCCCTCCCCGGCCCCGAGGTGGAACAGCGTCGTCGGCCCGAACGCGGCCCACCGCAGCCCGGGCCCGGCCGACACCGCGAGGTCGACGTCCTCGACGCTCGCCACACCGGAGTTCACCAGGTGAACGGCCTCCCGCCACAGCGCAGCCTGGAGGCGGTTCGCCACGTGCCCCGGCACCTCCCGCCGCACCTCGATCGTCACCTTCCCCACCGACTCGTAGAACGCCCGGGCCCGCCCGACGACCCCCGGCCCGGTGCGCTCGTTGCCCATGACCTCGACCAGCGGGATCAGGTGTGGCGGGTTGAACGGATGCCCGAGCACGAACCGGTCGGGCGCCGCCCAACCACCCTGCAACTCCCCCAGCGTCAGCCCCGACGCCGACGACGCCACCACGGCGTCCGCGTCCAGCGCCGGCTCGATCAGCGCGTACAGCTCGTGCTTGAGCGCGACCCGCTCGGGCACGCTCTCCTGCACGAATTCGGCGCCCTCGACGGCGTCGCGAGGATCGTCGGAAAAAGCCACGCGGTCGGGGTCGCCGGTGAAGCCGAGCGCGGTGAGCGCGGGCCAGGCGGTCTCGACCGCCGTCCGGACCTTCGGCTCGATGCCCGGATCGGGGTCGTAGACCGTCACCGAATGACCGGCGGCCAGGAACAACGCGGTCCAGGACGCTCCGATCACGCCCCCGCCGAGCGAGGTGACCCTAGAACCGGACACGGTCCGCTCCCTTCAATCCGAGGCGCTCCCGCGCCTCCGCCGGGGTCGCGATCCGGTGCCCGAGCGACTCGACGATCCCGCGGATCTTCCGCACCTGCGCCGCGTTGGACGCGGCCAACTCCCCGGGCCCGAGGTACAGGCTGTCTTCCAGCCCGACGCGAAGGTTCCCGCCGAGCATGGCCGCGCTCGTCGCGAACGGCATCTGGTGACGTCCGGCCGCCAGCACCGACCACTCGTAGTCGACGCCGAAGAGCTTGTCGGCGATCGTGTGCAGGTGCTGGAGGTTGTCGAGGTCGGCCCCGACGCCACCCAGCACGCCGAACACCAGCTGGACGAAGAACGGCGGCTCGATCCAGCCCTGGTCGATCAGCCAGGCCAGGTTGTAGAGGTGGCCGAGGTCGTAGCACTCGAACTCGAACTTCGTGCCGTGGCCCTGGCCGAGCTCCTTCACGACGTACTCGAGGTCGGCGAACGTGTTCCGGAAGATGAAGTCGCGGGTCATCTCCAGGAACTGTGGCTCCCAGTCGTACTTCCACGACGAGTACTTCGCGGCCATCGGGAAGATGCCGAAGTTCATCGACCCGACGTTGAGCGACGCCATCTCCGGCGAGGTGGCCACCGCGGCCCGCAGCCGCTCCTCCCGGGTCATGCCGAGCCCTCCGCCGGTGGAGACGTTGACCACCGCGTCACAGGCCGCGGCGATCCGCGGCAGGAACTGCTGGAACAGTTCGGGGCGCGGATCGGGCTGCCCGGTGGCCGGATTCCGCGCGTGCAGGTGGATGATCGCCGCTCCGGCCTCGGCCGCCTCGATCGACGCCTGCGCGATCTCGTCCGGGGTGATCGGGAGGTGCTCCGACATCGTCGGCGTGTGGATCCCGCCGGTGGGGGCGCAGGTGATGATGACCGGCCTCACGGGGTCACCGCCGTCCGGTAGGCGTCGAGGATCAGGCCGTGGAAGTGGTGCACGCCGTGCTCCGACAAGCCCGAGCCGGCCGGGTCGACGACGATCCGTCCCTGGTCGAACGCGGGCGTGCTCATCCCGCGCTGGACGCTCTCGACGATCGCGATGTCCTGGGCCTGGAGCACCTCGTCGATGTAGCGGATGGACTCCTCCTCGGCGTCCTCCACCGAGGCGGTCTCGAAGTAGAAGTCCCAGGTCTCGCGCGTCCGGTCGGGCGCGACCGGCAGCACCTGGAACACCATGAAGTTGCCCCGGCCCGGGTAGCGCAGCAGGCAGGTGTTCGGCCACAGCCACCAGACCGCGTGCTCGTTCACGGTGGCCCCGGCGACGTCGTAGGCGGTGTTGTCACCACCGCCGCGGGCGAAGTGGCTCGACCAGATGCCGTGCGTGCGGACCTCGTAGGTGCTCATGTCGACCAGCGACACGAACTCCGGGTGCGCGATGTGGCAGTGGTAGCACTCCAGGAAGTTGTCGATGACGTTCTTCCAGTTCGATGCCACGTCGAACTCGAGGCGGCGGGCGAACGTCAGCCGCTCGACGTCGGGGGCCCAGCGGGCGATCTCCGCGGCGAGATCGGGGGCCTGCGACGCCAGCCCAGCGGCCGACGGGTCCAGGTTGACGTAGACGAAGCCGCCGAACACCTCGACCTGCACCTGGGCGAGGCAGACGTCGCGGTTGTCGAACGTCTCCATCCGGTCGGCCCGGCGGGACGCCTTGAGCCGGCCGTCGAGCCCGTAGGTCCAGGCGTGGTACGGGCAGACGAGGTTGTGCGCGGTGCCGGCGCCGGTGAGCAGTTCGTGGGCCCGGTGCCGGCAGACGTTGTAGAACGCGCGCAGCTCACCGTCCCGGTCGCGGACGACGACGATCGGCATCTCGGCGACGGTCGCGGTCACGTAGCTACCGGTTTCGCGCAGCGCTTCGACGTGGCCGATCCACTGCCAGCTGCGACGGAAGATCGCGGCCCGGTCGACGGCGAGCCAGTGCGGGTCGACGTAGGCCTCGGCGCGTAAGGAGAAGGAGCGTTCCGGAACCTCGGAGTAGCCCGACGAGATCCGGCGGACGTCGTCGGCGGACACGGTCGTCATGACCCCGAGAATACGGCCCGACTGGACGAACGTTCAAGATCCCTGGACGATCGTTCAGCACTCGACGACGTTCAGGGCCAGGCCGCCCCGCGCCGTCTCCTTGTACTTGTCCTTCATGTCGGCGCCGGTCTCGCGCATGGTCTTGATCGCCTTGTCGAGCGGGACGTGGTGCTGCCCGTCGCCCCGCACGGCCATCCGCGCGGCGGTGATCGCCTTGACCGACGCGACCGCGTTGCGTTCGATGCACGGGATCTGCACCAACCCGCCGACCGGGTCGCAGGTCAGCCCGAGGTTGTGCTCGATGCCGATCTCGGCCGCGTTCTCGACCTGCTCGGGAGTGCCGCCGAGCACCTCGGCCAGCCCGGCCGCGGCCATCGAGCAGGCCGACCCGACCTCGCCCTGGCAGCCGACCTCGGCCCCGGAGATCGACGCGTTCTCCTTGAACAGCAGACCGATCGCGGCCGCGGTGAGCAGGAACCGGACGACGCCGTCGTCGTCGAACGACTCGACGAAGTCGCGGTAGTAATGCAGTACCGCGGGCACGATGCCGGCCGCTCCGTTCGTCGGCGCGGTGACCACCCGCCCGCCGGCCGCGTTCTCCTCGTTGACGGCCAGCGCGTAGAGCGTCACCCACTCCATCGCCCGCAGCGGGTCGGCGTGGTCCTGGCCGGCCTCGAGCGTCTCGCGCAGCGCGGCCGCCCGCCGCCGCACCTTGAGCCCGCCGGGCAGGACGCCGGGCGTCGAGCAGCCGCGGTCGACGCACTCCTGCATCACCGACCAGAGGTGCAGCAGCCCGGACCGGATCTCGTCCTCGGTGCGCCAGGCGAGCTCGTTGGCCAGCATGACGTCGCTGATCCGCAGGCCGGTCGCGTCGGTGTGGGCCAGCAGGTCGGCCCCGGTCCGGAACGGGTACGTCACCGGGGTGGGATCTTCGACGATCGCTCCGGGCCCGGACTCGTCCAGCACGAACCCGCCGCCGACCGAGTAGTACTCGCGCCGGTCGAGCTCGGCGCCCGCCGAATCGCAGGCCACGAACAGCATTCCGTTCGGGTGGAAGTCGAGCCGCTTCCGCCGGTGCAGCACGACGTCGTCGTCCGCGGCGAACGCGATCGGGTGCGAGCCGGCCAGCGGGAGCTTCCCGCTGTCCCGGACCGCCACCACCCGGGCGGCGGCCGCCACCGGATCCACCAGCTCCGGACGCTCCCCCAGCAGGCCCAGCACCACGGCCGGGACGCTGCCGTGCCCGTGGCCGGTCGCCCCGAGCGACCCGAACAGCTCGCAGCGCACCCGGGCCACCCGGTCCAGCACCCCCGACGAGGCCAGCCGGGACGCGAACGAGCAGGCCGCCCGCATCGGCCCGACCGTGTGCGAACTGGACGGACCGATACCGACCTTGAACAGCTCGAAGGCGCTGATCGTCACGCACGCGCTCCTGATATATTAGTTGCATGTATGCAGCCTCGCTCGCGCCGGACGCGGCTCCGGCCTCGATGGCCGACCGGGCCTACCTGGCGCTGCGCGACCGGCTCATCATGCTGGCGATCCGCCCCGGCGAGCCGATCGACGACGACGCGATCGCCACCTCGCTGGGGATGGGCCGCACGCCGGTACGGGAGGCGCTGAAGCGTCTGGAGGTCGACCGGCTGGTCGTGTCGTTCCCCCGCCGGGGCACGTTCGCGACCGGCCTCGACATCGCCGACCTGGCCCACCTCTCGGAGATCCGGGTCCAGCTCGAGCCGCTCGCCGCCCGCCGGGCCGCCGAACGGGCGCCCGGCCCGGCCCGGGCCGAACTCGAGGAACTGGCCGTCCGCACCGAGGGGCTCGACGTCCACCACACGAACCGCACCGACGTGATGCGCTGGGACCTCGGCGTCCACCGGGCGATCTACCGGGCCGCGGGCAACCCGCACCTCGAAGACGTGCTGATCCGCTACGACAACCTGGCGACGCGCATTCACTGCATGTTCCTCGATCGGTTGTCCACGTTCGACCTCAACGTCGTGGCCGAGCACGTCGAGCTGCTCCGGGCGATCGCCGCCGGTGACGGCGACCACGCCGACGAGCTGGCCCGCGAGCACGTCCTCGGCTTCGAGCGCGCGATCCGGGCCGTCATTTAGCGGTATTCCGCGGCCGCGTCCAGCAGCCAGTCGGCCAGGTACCCGGCGAACGACGACCGCACCAGCACCACGTACTCGTCCTCCTCGCGGAGCAGCACGACCGCGGCCTGGGCCAGCCGGGTCTGCACGCACTGCCCGGGCCCGAACACCCGGGGATGCAGGTCGATCGCGCACCCGCCGGCCAGCAGGTCGCGAGCCCGCGCACCGGCCAGCCGCAGCGTGATCCGCTGCGCGGACACGTCGGTGCCGCCGGTGCGCGTCTCGAGGTCCTCCGGTGCCTCGTCCGCGCTGGTCAGCAGCCACTCGTCGGGGCCGAGCCAGATCGCCCGCCCGCCGTCCACGTCGGCCCAGGTGTTCGCGGCCACCGGCGGCTCGCCCCGCACGTTCGTCATCGCCACGTACGGCTCGACCGTGATTCCGGCCGCGGCCAGGGCGTCCGCCCGGGACTCCAACGGGTGGGTACGCAGCAGCTCAGCCATCGCGGCGGGCTCCTTCCGGATCGACGAGCACGGACCCGGTGACCTCCACGGGCACGAGCGTGCCCCCGACCGGCACCTGCAGGACGTCACCCACGCGACCGTGCCCGCCCTTGACCAGCGCCAGCGCGAACGGCCGCCCGAGCTCGGCGCTCCGGTAGCTGGACGTCACGTGCCCGAGCATCGGCACCGGCGGCACCAGCGACAGCGACTCGACGATCTGCGACCCCTCCGGCAGCACGGTCTCCCGGTCGAGCGGCAGCAGCCCCACCAGCTGTTTGCGCAGCGGGTCCTGGTTGGCCGCCCGGGCGAACGACCGCTTGCCGACGAAGTCCGGCTTCTTCTTCGACACCACCCACGACATGCCGAGGTCCTGGGGCGTCACGGTGCCGTCGGTGTCCTGGCCGATGATCGGATAGCCCTTCTCGGCCCGCAGCACGTGCATGGTCTCGGTGCCGTACGGCGTGATGCCGTACGCCGCCCCGGCGGCCAGCAGCCGCTCCCACACCGCGACCGCGTACCACGAGTTGACGTACACCTCGTAGGCCAGCTCGCCGGAGAAGCTGATCCGGGCCAGCCGGATCGGCACGCCGTCGAGCGTCGTCTCCCGGATCGCCATGAACGGAAACGCCTCCTTGGACACGTCGACGTCCGGGAACACCGCGCCGATCACGTCCCGCGAGCGCGGGCCGACGACCGGGAACGTCGACCACTGCTCGGTGACCGAGGTGCAGGTCACCCGCAGGTCGGGCCACTCGGTCTGGAGCCACTCCTCCATCCAGTCGAGGATCTTCGCCGCCCCGCCGGTGGTGGTCATGGCCAGGAAGTGGTCGTCGGCCAGCCGCATGACCGTGCCGTCGTCGATCACCATCCCGTCGACCCCGCACATCACGCCGTAGCGCACCATCCCGGGCTTCAGCGAGCTCATCAGGTTCGTGTACAGCCGGTCGAGCAGCACCCCCGCGTCCGGTCCCCGGACGTCGATCTTGCCGAGCGTCGAGCCGTCGAGGATGCCGACGCCGGTCCGCGCGGCCGCGCATTCGCGCAGCACGGCGGCCTCCAGGTCCTCCCCCGGCCGCGGGTAGTAGCGCGGGCGCTTCCACTGGCCGACGTCCTCGAAGACCGCTCCCGCCGCCTGGTGCCACGGGTGCAGCGCCGTGTAGCGCTCCGGGTCGAACAGCCGGCCGCGGTCGCGTCCGGCCAGGGCCGCGAACGCGACCGGCGTGTACGGCGGCCGGAACGTCGTGGTTCCCGTCTCCTCCATCCGGACGCCGAGGAGCTCGGCGACGATCCCGGAGGTGAGCACGCCGGACGTCTTGCCCTGGTCGTGCGCCGTGCCGATCGTCGTGAAGCGCTTGACGTGCTCGATCGAGCGCAGCCCGGCGCCGACCGCGTGCCGGATGTCGGCGACGGTCGCGTCCCGCTGCAGGTCGACGAATTGCGACTCGGCCGGGCCGGGCACCCGCCAGAGCACCTGGGCCGGGTCGAGGCCCTCACCGGCCGCCGACCCGACCACGCGGAGGCCGTCCAGCTCCTCGCCGGGCACGAACGCGCCCAGGGAATCGTCGTAGCGCAACCGGCCGCGGGCCTGGCTGAACAGGTGCACGGCCGGGTTCCACCCGCCGCTGACCAGCAGCAGGTCGCAGGCGACCGGGGCCGGGACGCTGTCGTCGCCGGACGAGACCAGCGCGTGCGTGATCCGCTCGACGCCCCGGGTGCCGGTGACGACCGAGTCGCGGGTCACCCAGATTCCGGCCCGGGCGCACTCCTCCAGCAGCCCGGCCGGCACCTCGGCCCGCGCGTCGACCACGGCACGCACCCGAACGCCGGCCCGGTGCAGGTCGAGCGCGGCCGCGTAGGCGCTGTCGTTGGTCGTGAAGACCACGGCCTCGTGGCCTGGGAGCACCCCGTAGCGGTGCAGGAACGTCCGGGCCGCGCCGGCCAGCATGATGCCGGGCCGGTCGTTGTCGGCGAACACGATCGGGCGCTCGTGGGCACCGGTGGCGACGACGACCTCGCGGGCCCGGAGCCTCCACACCCGCTGGCGCGACACGTGCTTCGGTGCGGCCGGCCCGAGGTGGTCGGTGCGCCGTTCGAGCGCCAGCACGAACCCGTCGTCGTAGGTCCCGAACGCGGTCGTGCGCTGCAGGTGCAGGACATCGGGGTTGGCGGTGAGCTCCTCGACCGCGGCCGCGACCCACTCCGGTGGTTCCGGCTCGCTCAGCAGCGAGCCCCCGGCCTCGCTCTGCTCGTCCACCAGCGCGACGCGGACGCCGGCCCGGGAGGCGTCCAGAGCGGCCGAGAGCCCCGACGGACCGGCGCCGACCACCAGAACGTCCACGTGGTGGTGGCGGGAGTCGTAGCGGGCCGCGTCCGGGACGTCGGCCAGACGGCCCTGACCGGGAAGGCCGGAGGCCGACAGGCCGTCGTGGAGCTCGACGGTCGTGGCCAGCAGCATCGGCTCGGGGAAGGGCTCCTCGATCTGCACCAGGCCGCCCGGGTCCTCGGCCCAGGCGGCGGTGATCCCGCGCGGCCGGCCGAACTTGATGCTGGTCGCGATCGCCGTCTTTCCGGCGGCCAGCAACGCCGAGGCGAGCGTGTCACCGGGGTGGCCGGTGTACGTCTCGCCGTCGAACGTGAACGTCAGGGTCCGGGTGCGGTCGATCCGGCCGCCGGCCGGGGTCCTCATCGGGCCTCGAAACGGTAGGTGGCCGTGTCGCGGACCGCGGAGAACCAGCGGCGGCAGCCGATCGCGTGGTTCCACCGCTCGGCGAACCGGCCCTTCGGGTTGTCGCGGTAGAAGACGTAGGAGGCCCACTCCTCGTCGGAGAGCGCGGCCGGGTCGGCCGGGTAGGCGACGCCGGCCTGGCCGCCGTAGGAGAACTCGACCTCTTCGCGGGGGCCGCACCAGGGGCAGTCGATGAGTTGCATTTCTTCCCCTCGAATCAGTGCGCGACGGCGGCGGCGCCGTGCTCGTCGACCAGCGCGCCGGTGACGAAGCGGTCGAGCGCGAACGGCGCGACGTACGGGTGGGGCTCGTCGTTGGCGACCGTGTCGGCCAGGCACCAGCCGATGCCCGGCGTGGCCTTGAAGCCGCCGGTCCCCCAGCCGCAGTTCAGGTAGACGTTCGCGTACGGCGTCCGGCCGACGACCGGCGACGCGTCCGGGCTGACGTCGACGATCCCGGCCCAGCTGCGCAGCAGGTGCGCGCGGGCGAACACCGGGAACAGCTCGACGGCCGCGGCCATCTGGCGCTCGATGATGTGGAACGCGCCCCGCTGCCCGTATCCGTTGTACGAGTCGACGCCGGCGCCCATGACCAGCTCGCCCTTGTGGGCCTGGGAGACGTACACGTGGACGGCGTTGGACATGACGATCGTCGGGTGGACGGGTTCGAGCAGCTCGGAGACCAGGGCCTGCAGCGGGTGGCTCTGCACCGGCACGCGGAAGCCGAGCAGGTCGGTGAGGGTGGAGGTGTGCCCGGCCGCGCAGAGCAGGACCTTGCCGGCTTTGATGTCGCCTCTCGACGTTCTCACCGTGGTGACGTGGTCGTCGTGAGTCGAAAAGCCGACCACCTCGCAGTCCTGGATCAGGTCGATCCCGGCCTCGTCGGCCCGGCGGGCGAAGCCCCAGGCGACGTAGTCGTGCTTGGCGATGCCGGCGCGGGGCTGGTAGGTCGCGCCCAGTACCGGGTAGCGGATGTCGGCCGACGTGTTCACGATCGGGCAGATCTTGCGGACCTCGTCCGGGTCGAGCCACTCGGCGTCGATGCCGTTGAGCTTGTTGGCCTCGACCCGGCGGACCGAGTCGCGGACGTCCTGCAGGCTGTGGGCCAGGTTCAGGACCCCGCGCTGGCTGAGCAGGATCGGGTAGCCGAGGTCGTCCTCGACAGTCTCCCAGAGCTGGAGCGCGTGCTCGTAGATCGCCGAGCTCTCGTCCCAGAGGTAGTTCGAGCGGATGATCGTGGTGTTGCGGGCCATGTTGCCGCCGGCCAGCCAGCCCTTCTCGAGGACGGCGACGTTCGTGATGCCGTGGTTCCGGGCCAGGTAGTGGGCGGTGGCCAGGCCGTGGCCGCCACCGCCGACGATCACGACGTCGTACGAGCGCTTCGGGTCGGGGTTGCGCCAGAGGAAGTCCGGGTGATCGGGCAGGTCGGCGCCCGGGGGCCGGGGATTCACAGGACCCCCTCGGCGTAGAGCGGGTAGCGCTCGGCCAGGGCGGTGACCCGGGCGCGCAGCGCCTCGGCGTCGGGGGACGGCTGCAGTGCGGTGGCGATCACGTCGGCGACCTCCCGGAAGGATTCCTCGTCGAAGCCCCGGGCGGCGAGGGCGGGCGTTCCGATGCGGACGCCCGAGCTCACCATCGGGGGCCGCGGATCGAACGGCACCGCGTTGCGGTTCACCGTGATCCCGATGTCGTGCAGCCGGTCCTCGGCCTGCTTCCCGTCCAGCGGCGACTCCCGCAGGTCGACGAGCACCAGATGGACGTCGGTGCCGCCACTGACCACGCCGACGCCGGCCTGTTTGCAGTCGTCGGCGAGCAGGCGTTCGGCCAGGATCCGGGCGCCCGCGAGGGTGCGCTGCTGGCGCTCGCGGAACGCGGGCTCGGCGGCCAGCTTGAACGCGACCGCCTTCGCCGCGATGACGTGCTCCAGCGGCCCGCCCTGCTGCCCGGGGAAGACCGCCGAGTTGAACTTCTTGGCCAGCTCGGCGCTCGACAGGATGAAGCCGCCCCGTGGGCCGCCGAGCGTCTTGTGCGTGGTGGACGTCGTCACGTGCGCGTGCGGCACCGGCGACGGGTGCAGCCCGGCCGCGACCAGCCCGGCGAAGTGCGCCATGTCGACCATCAGGTAAGCGCCGACGTCGTCGGCGATCCGCCGGAACGCGGCGAAGTCCAGCTGCCGTGGGTACGCCGACCACCCGGCGACGATCAGCTGCGGACGCCGCTCGTGGGCCAGCCGCTCGACCTCAGCCAGGTCGACGCGGTGGTCGTGCTCGTCGACGTGGTAGGCCGCGACCTGGTACAGCTTGCCGGAGAAGTTCAGCTTCATGCCGTGGGTCAGGTGGCCGCCGTGCGCGAGGTCGAGCCCGAGGATCGTGTCTCCCGGCGTGAGCAGCGCGGCCATGGCGGCCGCGTTGGCCTGGGCCCCGGAGTGCGGCTGCACGTTCGCGTACTCGGCCCCGAACAGGGTCTTCAGCCGGTCGATGGCCAGTTGCTCGATGACGTCGACGTTCTCACAGCCGCCGTAGTAGCGACGCCCGGGGTAGCCCTCGGCGTACTTGTTCGTCAGTACGGAGCCTTGGGCCTGCATCACGGCCAGCGGGGCGAAGTTCTCGCTGGCGATCATTTCGAGGGTGGTCTGCTGGCGGCGGAGTTCGGCCGCGATGGCCGCGGCCACCTCGGGGTCGGCGTCGGTCAGCGACCGATCGAGGGCGGTGGAGGCGGAGAGCGTTGGCATGTTGGCGCTCCTCTGTCAGACATCCAGCGGCGGACTGGTATATCAGTTGAAGGGAAGGTAAGCCGCGCGTCCGGCGCAGTCAAGGCGCAGACGCGCATCCCCGGCGCGCGGCGCGGACCGAGCACGTGGCATGGGTCGACCGCGAAGCGCGGGC